>JAFDDL010000614.1 GCA_019310865.1 Deltaproteobacteria bacterium
ATTGATAAAATCGGCCATGGCCTGGCGGGCGGAGGATAGGGCCTGTTCGGCGTCGTGGCTGGCTTCGTATCGACCGCCAAGATTGCCCGCCCCCCGATGGAGAAAATCGCTCATGGCATCGATGACGCTAGTGGGTGTCTGGGTGCCGCCGGGTCCGTCGAGATACGCAGCGGGCGAGCCGTTAATGTTGCGTTTAAGCGCCGGAAATTGGTCTCGAACCGTTGTTACATTTATTCTACTCATACCAGACACCATGTTCAGTCATTTGCTTTCTTAATTCGCGCAGGTGAGCGGTGGATTTTTTCCCGCCCAGTTTTATCATCTTGTGGACGATGGCGTTGGAAATGGAAAAGGCGCCGATTACAGAGCTGTATATAAATTCACCGCACACCGCGGTAACCAGCTTATGATCGGCGTATTGAAGCAGTGGGGATACTTGACTGTCTGTGATGGCGACAGTCGTTACACCCTTGGCTTGCATATTTTTTATGGTATCCACCGTTATCCGCATTCCCTGGCCGAAACTGATGCAGATCCACAGGTCACCGGGTTTGCTATGGCGGATGTGATCATACAAAAAAATATTTACATTTACGATTTCCAGGACGCCCGGATGATAGGTCCGCAATTCGCCGCTCAGAAAGGCTGAAATGGCTCTTGCCGTGCTTTCAAACCCAACGATATAGGTCCGGTTGGAATCATAAATGAGACGGGCAACGGTTTCGACATCTTTAATTTTAATGTTGGAGATCGTTTCATTTAAGACTTCCACATCTTTCAGGAAGGATTTTTTTACAATGTCTGTATCTTTTACCCCCTTCTCCAAAGATTTGAGAACGATCTCATAAGGATTCTGTTTTTGCTTAAACGTATTTCGTCTAGCCTTTTTCAGCTCATGGAAGCCGCTATACCCCAAGTCCTTGGCGGCACGGACGATGGTCACTGCATTTACCCCCAGCTTTTTAGCCAGATCCCGGGACGTGGAAATGGCCACATCATCCGGGTTGTCGATGATATACTTGACAACAAGGCGACGCTTTCTGGGGATTTGTGAAAGATCTTTTATCACGCGGTGTCCTTTCTTTTTGTGTTTTCTCCAATCCAATTCTTTTAGTTTTCCAACCGTCTTCCTATCATTGAATCACCGGTAAGATCAAGGCGGACGGATACGTTTTATCATGCCGGATCGTTTGATGGGCAATATTCCAATCCACATCTGTTGCCACCGGGTTTCCGGTATTTTGATTCGGCGTGAATATGGGACTATCGCTGCTGGATACTTCCAGGCGAATGGCATGGCCCGGTAAAAAGGTATGGCCCAGATGACTGACCCGGATGGTGTATTTTTCCACTTTCCCAGGTGTGAGCAGCACTTCCTGTTCAAACCCTTCACGATATCTTGCCCGTATAATGCCGCCCACCGGGCCCAGTCGGAATGCACGGCCATCGGGCTGAACATCCAGTAATTTAACGGTAAAATCCGTGTCCAGGGCGTCGCTGGACGCATAGAGTTCCACTACTACTTTTCCGGTTATGGTCACCGGGTCTTTTAAAGGCGGCGTACTGTATACGAGCACATCGTTTCTGTTTTCAATGGGACGATGATCCACGCCGGTTATCTTGCCGTCGCTTGGTGTTGGTGCTGGGATTTTCGGATCAAAGATAAAACTCGGCACCGGGTTTTTCGGATCGAAAGTAAACTGATCCGTCTTTTCTTTTGCTGGTTTCTCAGTGCTCAGGGATCCATCGCCACCAAGGGTGTTGGCCTGTCCCTGACTGTGAAGATAGTAGTTTACAGTGCTTGCCTCCTTGGGTGGATAATCATCGAAATCCCGCCATTGGTTCGACCCGGTGATGTAAAGCCGGGCTTTGGGATGATCAAAGCTCGAAGCGGATCCTTTGAGATAATGGTCAAAAAAGGCCAGGTGCAGGGCCAAGCGATCGATGTTAGACTCCGGCGTGAACTTCATGTCGCCGATAAAAGGGGGGCCGCCGAAGAAGGTGTTGACGTGTTCCCAGGGGCCCACTACCAAATATTGTTTATCTTTTACGGATGAATGGTTCTGCATGCCATACCAGTAATGCATGGCGCCGGGCTGATCGCCATCAAACCAGCCGGTGATGTGCAAAACCGGTAATTTAATTTTTTTAAAATCCGTCGGTCCCAAGCGGATGGCTTTCCAGTAATCATCCATGGTCGGATGCTCAAGATATTCTCGATATATGAGCAACTTGCGCCCGAACGCTCTTTCATCCATGGTGATCAGGGGCCGATGCTCGAGTATTTTTTCCCAGTCCAGAAGACCTCTTTTTTCAAGGTCCACGATCAAGTTATCCTGCCAGGTCCTCCCTGAAACACTGTGAACCCATTGTAAGCTGCCCATGGCACCGAATGCACCACCCACATAGCCGATTTCATCCATAAAATCGCCGGCGGCGGCCGTCGACGCAAGACAAACCAGGTGCGGCGGGACGACTTTGGCGGCCTGCCATTGCACCGTCCCCAGATAAGAAATGCCCATCATCCCGATCTTGCCGTTGGACCAGGGCTGGGCCGCCGCCCACTCAACGGAATCATATCCATCTTCGATATCGGCGTGGTAATACCCAAAATTGCCATCGGAATCGCCGCGGCCACGGACATCCTGGCCGATGGTTACATACCCCCGCTGGGCGAAGTAGGTGATAAAATCATAGGGCAACCCGGCCCGCCTGACGGATTTATTGTATGGATTTCGGATCAATATAACCGGATATTTCCCCTCTTTTTCGGGCAGAAACACATCCGCGGATAACTCGACCCCATCTCGCATGGGAACGCGCTGGTCCAGCATGATTCGAATGCCCGTCAGCTTCTCTGACGGGGTTTCGGCGTGGGCCGCAACCGACAGCAAAAAAAGGACCAGCAGGGAAATCAACCCAAACGGATAGTTCTGAATTTTCATGATTCGCTCCTCGCTTTTTGATTTTCAATCTTGCG
>JAFDDL010000615.1 GCA_019310865.1 Deltaproteobacteria bacterium
TATCGGATATCAAATGTATGCCGGATGGGTGCTTGAACACGCGGGTTTGCGCAAATGCGCTGGGTGAACTTGTGAAAGGAAAGCGCATCGAAACGGCCCTGGATCTGGTGCCCGAGGATATTGCCGCAGAGCTGGATGGATTACCAAAAGATCATATGCACTGTGCCCGACTGGCCGTGAACTCCCTGGGAGAGGCAATCGACGATTATTATCAGAAAAGTTCGTATTGGGCTGCAACGCGTTTTTGGGATGATCGCCAATACATTATTAAGAAAGGGCGCACGTTATCATGATCACTGCAATAATTTTGGCAGCCGGTATGTCAACGCGAATGGGAAGAGAGAATAAACTCTTGCTGCCTTATAAAAGTGAAAGTATCCTGCGGCACATCATATTAACGTTGAAAAAAACCAAGACCCAGAAAATTGTTACCGTTCTGGGTCATGAGGCGGATATTGTCAAACGACATATTGAAGACTTGAATGTTGAGACAGTCGTAAATCCTCATTATGAAAACGGTATGTGCACTTCTTTTCAAGAAGGGGTTCGCTCGCTTAAAAAGGAAAATGTGGATGGGATATTGCTCTGTCTCGGGGATCAACCCCTGGTGAGTGAAAAGTCCATCGAATATCTTATTGACGCCTATAAAGCCGACCAAACCGCAACCAAGGTTTTTATTCTGTCACACAACGGAAAAAAAGGGCACCCCGCCATATTACATCCGGATACCATGGATGATATCCTGAAAATACCCATTGACGGAACGATTCGGGAGGTGGTTCATAAATACCAAACCGACCACACGAAAATTGAGACGGACGATGGTGTGATCAAAGACATTGACACAAAAGAGGATTTTTTAAAATATTGCGAAAATTGAACCCACTTCTAATACTCGCGAACCAAACCGATATGTCGACGTTTGGTCTAAATATCGACGGCTCTTAAAATCATCATATGAATAAAGACGGGAAAAGATCAGTTCTATGGCCGTAGTTTAAGCGGGTTTATGGGTATTTATCCGAAAAAGAAAAAAATCTGGACGTTGGTATGAAACTTGCGAATAACTCCTATTAGAAGTCATGAACAGACGATGTGAATGACATGCCAACCCATAATCACAGGAGGTAATGAGGATAATGGACAAAGAACAACTGATTGAATGTTTTACAACCTATATGAGCACGGTTTTGACCACTCCTGCCCTGGCTTTTGCGGACATGACCGATCCTCACCTGGTGTGGGAAAACTATGTCCCTGATCACATCCCTTATGGCGGCAAGTACGAGGGCATTCAAGAGCTCGTGCGTTACCTCACCGAATTGAGCGGGGCGATTACAATGGGGCCCCTGGAGTTTCTTGAGTTTTACGCTGAAACCGACACCAACACGCTGGTGATCGTCGGCAGAGAAAATGACAGTGTCAGCAAAATAACAGGCCGCACGTACAATATGCCTTTTGTCTGGATTGCCAGATTTAACGAAGAGAGGCGATTGATTTATTGCCGGGAGCACAATGACACCTGCGAAATGAGCGCGGCTTTCGACAAATAAGCGTTCGACCGGAAGGGCGGGATGGATACCGGAGATACATCATGGCCCAAATACATAAACAGGCACGCAAACAGATAAGCAACCACAGGAAAAGACATAAATGTCCCCGTGAACCGGCCTGTGCGTTCAGGGCAACCTGCCCGAAAAGTTTTAAGGCCGAAGATGCCATATTTTGCCGTGATTACTGCGTGCAGGTAACGAATGGAGAGCACCCCAGGATCGAGGAAGGCATTTTTCGAACGAGTAAACACAAAATAGGTGCACAAAAAAAGTGCAACACGGGAATTAAAACGGAATAAGGAGGCAAAAACATGAGTAGTCGGATATTACCGGAATTCGAGATGCTGGTTCCACAGAGCATGGGAGAGGCCATATCGTCTCTCTCGGAGAATAAAGGAAACGTATCGATCATGGCCGGCGGGACAGACCTGCTGGTCAACATGAAAGGCGGCATGAAATGTACCCGGGACGAGTTTGACACCCATTATGTCCTGAGCCTTTCAGAAATCCCGGATTTGGATACCATCCAGTACGATGATGAAGCCGGCCTGAAGATCGGGGCCATGGCGACTCTGAGTCAGGTGGGCAACGATCCTGTCGTAAAAGAAAAGTACCCGGCCCTGTGGGAAGCCATATCGGTCTGCGGTACGGTTCAGACCCGCAATATGGGAACCGTTGTGGGAAATCTTCTTAATGCCTCTCCATGTGCCGACTGCAGTTGTGCCATACTGGCAATCGGGGGGACGGTGGTACTGGAAGGCCCCGATGGCAGGCGAGATGTGGATATTGACAAATTCTGGCTCGGTTACCGGCTGACCGCAAGACACCCCGATGAGATTGCTGTTGCGGTGAAGCTTCCCCTCATGCCGGCCAGCGCGGTGACATCACATGTAAAAATGACCCGGGTTACGCACGATCTCGCGAAGCTCAGTGCAGCGGTCAGACTCGATATGGCCGGAAATACTTGCCAGGGTGCCAGAATTGTCATGGGCTCAGTTGCACCGATTGTCATACGGGTAAAAAAGACGGAGCAGCTTTTGGCCGGTGTTGAAATCACCGATGAGCTCCTCGAGAGCGTGGCAAAATCCGTATCATCGGAAATCACTCCCATTGACGATGTCCGCTCCACGGCGGAATACCGTCGCGAGGTGGGAGGCGTGCTGGTGAAACGAACTATCCTCAACGCTTGCAGGAATTAATAAATAGATACTCATTGCATCAAACAAAGGAGACCATAAATGAAAACCCGATCTATTACCCTTCATGTGGACGGTGAGGAATATAAATTAGATGTTCCTGTCAATCGAACCCTGCTCCAGGTACTCAGATACGATTTGGGAAAGGAGGCGCCGGCATTGACCGGAACCAAATACGGCTGCGGAACAGGAGAATGCGGGGCCTGCACCGTTTTAGACGA
>JAFDDL010000065.1 GCA_019310865.1 Deltaproteobacteria bacterium
GTTTCCTGAAATGGTCGTTATCGTTACCGCAGAGGAACGGATCGACTGGGTCATCGAATCCGGCGTTCAAATCATCGAGACGAGCGGTAGAAGCCCCGGTCCCTATCGGCAACAGATCGTGGACGCCGGATTGATACACATTCATAAATGCGCCCGGGTTCGCGATGCGGTCAAAATGGACGGCCTTGGGCTGGATTTGATCTCTGTGGTGGGAACGGAATGTGGGGGGCATCCAAGCATGGAAGAAGTGACCACGCTGGCCCTTATTCCAACGGTATTGGATAAAATCACCACCCCGTTGATCGCCGGTGGTGGCTTTGCCGACGGCAAAGGATTGATGGCTGCCCTGGCCCTCGGCGCTTCCGCTGTGAACTTCGGCACCCGATTCCTAGCTACCCAGGAATGCCCGGCCCATCCGAATATTAAACAATTGCTGGTTGACTCTTCTGAAACAGACACCGTACTGGTTATGAAAACATTGAACAATCCTGGCCGCGTACTGAAGACGCCGGGTGCGTTAAAAGTCATCGAGTTGGAATCGCAGGGGGCCGGTATAGAAGAACTGGCCCCTTACATCAGCGGAAAAACAGCTTTGATTGGATGGCAGACCGGTGAAATTGACAAAGGACTATATGATGCCGGTCAGGTTATGGGTCGGATTAATGACATTCCCACAGTTGCAGAGCTGATTGACCGAATCGTCGGTGAGGCCGTGGTAGTTAAGAAAAATCTGGATGCGCTATTCTAAACATTTTGGTGTTCAGTAAAAGGATTTAGATCATGAAACCGGACGATATTAAATGCATTGGTATTCTGGGTGCCGGCGTGATGGGAGGCGGCATCGCCCAGACAGCTGTTCTTGCCGGCCATGAGGTCATTGTGCGCGATTTGACGGAAGAAATTTGTGAAAAATCAAAAGATGTCATCATCAACAGCCGCTTTGGCTTGAAAACGGGAGTCGCGCGCGGAAAACACACACAAGAAGAGATGGACAAGGCGCTTTCCCTTTTGCGTTTCACAACAAACGCCAGGGACCTCAAAGATTGTGATTTACTTATCGAAGCCATCGGCGGCGGTGAAAACGGCGCCATTGAGAATAAACCACTAAAACAAAAGATTTTTGCTGAAATGGATAAGCTCATTAAAAAAGATGCCATTTTCGCAAGCAACACTTCGTATTTTACCATCGCCGATCTTGCCAAGGTTACTGAACGTAGGATCAAATTCATCGGGATGCATTTTTCCAGTCCGGCGAATATCATGAAGCTTGTAGAGGTTATCAGCACCGAGGATACATCGGCTGAAGTGAAACAACTGATCATGGATCTATGCGTCGCCTGGGGCAAGACGCCTGTTGCGCTCAAAGATGTACCGGGAGACAAAGGTTTCATCGGTAATCGCATCATGCGCGCGGTGAGACGAGAGGCGTTTAAAATCATCGAAGAAGGCGTCGCAACCGCTGAAGATATCAATACCGTGATGACGCAAGGTTTCCGCTGGCCGGTCGGTCCTTTTCCAAAAGGTCCAAGTGCAAGAACGGGCTGGAAATAAAGCACCACGTGGAGAATGTGAAAAAATCATCCAACTTCTCACCCAGGGTTGATAAAGCATCGTAAACCTCGGTGTGCTGGTTTTTATCATCACTGACAGTTAGCCAGCACCGAAGAAGGATCGAGCTGATATGAGAGTTTCCCCACCAACTCCGGGCTTGATAAGACTCTGGGGGTGAAAATGACCAGATTGACTGAAATCCGGCCCGAAAAAAGAAAAGTCGTTATTATCTCTTGTAAAAACAACCGATGACCTATTATCACCTCCTTTTTAAGCAACCGCACACCATTTTGCAAGGTCCGTATTGATAATTCAGGGAGAAGGTGTTAAAGCCTCTTTTTCCCAAAAGTCAGTTGGTGATAATATATCACCGTATTTACAAAACAGAGCCTTTGGCAAACGATTTGCGGATGTATACAACTTATGTCACCCACGGAAAAACGTCGATTTTATAAAACGCTGTTCCAGCTTGCTGTTCCGATAACGATTCAAAACACCATCACATCGTCTCTGAACCTCGTTGATACCATCATGATCGGCCAGTTAGGGGCGACGGAAGTGGCCGCCGTCGGGCTGGCCAATAGGCTGTTTTTTATCTTTATTCTCGTTTCCTTTGCCATCAGCAGCGGCACGGCTGTTTTCACGGCCCAATATTGGGGCAAAAAGGATGTGGCAGAAATCGGCAAGGTGATGGGAATCGCACTGATCTTCAATGGGGTGATTGCCGTGTTGTTCTCGATTGCCGCCCTCATCGATCCCGCCAAGGTCATGGCGGTGTTTACCACGGATGCCCAGGTGATTCACCAGGGGAGTCTCTATCTGGCGATTACGGCATTCAGTTTTCTGCCCACGGCGATCACCATGCTCTATTCGTTTGTACTGAGAAGTACGGGAAACGTGACCATCCCCATGTATGCGAGCACGAGCGCCCTGGTGTTAAATACGGTTTTGAATTATTGCATGATTTTCGGTCATTTCGGGTTTCCGGCGCTGGGGGTAAAAGGCGCTGCCATTGCCACGCTGATCGCCCGGTTCATCGAAATGGCATTCATTGTCTCCGTCACGTATTTGAAACGTCTCCCGGCGGTACGATGGCGTGATTTCCTTTCAGTGCCCACGGGCCTGATCAAAACCTTTTTAATCACAACGGCACCGATCCTTGCAAATGAATTCATCTGGGTGATGGGAAATACCACCTATTCCATTGTATTCGGCAGAATGGGAACCGCTGAAATTGCAGCGGTGAACATCATCAAGCCCATTGAGGAAATATCCTTCAGTCTATTTTTCGGCTTGGCCAGTGCCGCTTCCGTCATGATCGGCAACCAGATCGGTGCCGGCAATGAAGATATCGCCCATGCCTATGCAAAACGATTTTCCATTATCGGTCCGGTGGGGGCCGTCGTTGCCGGATGCCTGATTGCCTTAAACGCGCACCATGTGATTCACCTATTTCGGGTTCCTCGGGAGGTACTCGACTTTTCCATAAATATGATTTTCATCCTGAGTGTCGTGCTTTGGATCCGAATATTCAACATAATCTCTATTGTCGGGGTGTTCCGGGGCGGCGGCGATACAAGATACTCACTGTATATAGAAGCGTTGAGCGTGTGGGTCGTGGGTGTACCGTTGGCGTTCCTGGGCGGATTTTTCTGGAAATTGCCGGTCTATTGGGTGTTTGCCCTGATCAATCTCGAAGAGGTGTTCAAAATGATCATGAGCCTCTACCGCCTCTATTCGAAAAAGTGGATTCATAATCTGGTGGGAGGAACAACGCCCCCGAAAGCAATGAAGTATGAAAAGGGAAAAGACAGTAACCCGATATGAATGAAAACCCGATTCCTCTTTAAGTAAACAGCCGACCGATCGTTAAAAACCAGATAGGCAGCAAGTCTTCTGTTGACAAAGACAGATTCGATTAATATATTCACATATATTGATATGTAAATACGAGTAGGTAAAACAATGGTAAGAATAAGCGCTAAAAACACACTTGAAGTTTGTGAAACCAAGGGTATCCACGATGACATTGTTGATACGGTGAAAAGAAAGCTTCCCGACTCCAATAGATTATTGGACCTGGCCTACTTTTTCAAGCTTTTCGGTGACAGCACCAGAATCAGCATCCTATGGGCGCTAAGTGAATCTGAAATGTGCGTCTGTGATCTATGTGCCCTATTGAAAATGAAGCAACCAACCGTTTCCCATCAGCTCAAAAATCTGAAACTATCCAGAATCGTCAAATCAAGAAGAGACGGTAAAGTCATATACTACTCGTTGGACGATGATCATATCCGCAAGCTGCTTGATTTGGGTATGGAACACATTCAGGAACTATAAAAAATAAGGGTCCTTGAAAATGAATAAGACCATGACCGAAAAATATTTTGTTAAAAACATTGATTGTGCAAATTGTGCGGCAAAGATCGAAAATGGACTGAGAAAATTGGCCGGCGTGGATTTTGTGTCCCTTAATTTTGCCACCCAGACATTGCATGTAAAAACATCCAATCTTATCCAAATCATCGAACACGTCAAAAAAATAGAACCGACCGTCCATCTGGTACCGCAGCATCACCAGGCTTCTTCTGAAGAACAAATTCATCAGCCGACAGGCTACGGGTTAAAGAAAGAAATAACCGTACTGGCCGCCGCATTTGTTTTGTTTTCCGTGGAATTGTTCTTCGAGAATTGGATTCACCAGCAGCCCTTCACATATCTCGAACTAATCATCGTACTGACCGCCTATCTTCTGGCTGGTTGGAAAGTGATTTTCGTAGCGCTTCGCACAATACGCAGCGGAACGTTTTTCGATGAAAACGTTCTCATGGTGATTGCCACAGGGGGTGCAATCGCGATTCATGCCTATTCAGAAGCCATCGGCGTCATGATCTTTTTCAAAGTCGGTGAGCTGCTTCAGGAGCTTGCGCTTTCCCGATCACGCCGTTCGATCCGCGGGCTTTTGGCGACAAAACCGAACAAGGCATTTTTGCAGACCACCGAAGGTTTCCGTGAAGTCACACCCGAATCGGTCAATGTCGGGGACTTCATTTTGGTAAAGCCTGGCGAAAAGATCCCGCTGGATGGCGAAGTCGTTGAAGGGGCCTCCCAAATTGACACCTCCGTGCTCACCGGTGAGTCCATACCGGTTTTGGCCAAGTCCGGTGATACGGTAATGGCCGGTGAGATATGCAAGACCGGTGCGTTGACCGTGAAGGTTACCCGACCGTTCAATGAATCTTCCATCGCCAAGGTGATGGATCTGGTTGAAAATGCCGTTGCAAGAAAGGCCAAAACCGAAAAATTCATTACGACTTTCGCCCGATATTACACCCCTGCCGTGGTGTTGATCGCAGCATGTATTGCCTTTATTCCACCCGTTGTAATCGGAGCGTCATTTCAAACCTGGATTTATCGAGCACTGGTTATACTGGTTATCTCCTGCCCCTGTGCGCTGGTAATCAGCATCCCATTGGGTTATTTCGGCGGGATCGGTAGAGCATCGCGACGCGGTATCCTGGTCAAAGGTTCCAATTTCATCGACGCATTGGCGGCCGTTAAAACCGTGGTGTTTGACAAAACCGGAACACTGACAAAGGGCGTTTTTCACGTCAAAGAAGTTGTGAATCTGAATGGCTTTTCAAAGGAGCAGGTTCTAGAATTTGCCGCCGCTGCAGAATATCAGTCTAATCACCCGATCGCCACCTCGATCCTCAAAACGTTTGAACAACAAGGCGGGAATATCGATGGATCCAAGGTGTCTGATCATACCGATTATTTGGGAAAGGGTGTGACGGTTTATTACGATTCCCATAAGATCCTGGTTGGAAATGATCATTTTCTGCACTTGCGATCCATTGATCACCATAAATGCAAATTTGATACGACAGTGGCACATGTTGCCGTAGACGGAAAATATGCCGGTTACATTACAATCGGTGATGAATTAAAGCCGGGTGCGGCTGAGGCGATTCGCTTGATAAAGGCCCTTGGCATCGGTCATGTAGCGATGTTGACCGGAGATAATGCCTGTGCAGCTGAAGCCGTAGCAAAAAAGCTTGACCTTGACAGCTTCTACGCCGATCTGTTACCTGAGAATAAAGTCGAAATTTTTGAAAAACTGAGCGAAAACAGCAAAAATAAAGGTAGAACCGCGTTTGTAGGAGATGGCGTAAATGACGCACCCGTAATCGCTCGGGCGGATGTAGGCGTGGCGATGGGGGCCTTCGGGAGTGATGCCGCCATCGAGACGGCCGACGTGGTTCTAATGACCGATTCGCCGGAAAAAATGGCAGAAGCCATTGCCATTTCAAAACTGACAAGGCGTATTGTTTGGCAGAATATCATCCTGGCGTTTGCCGTCAAAGGGATTTTCCTCGTGTTTGGCGCCATTGGGCATGCAACCATGTGGGAGGCGGTGTTTGCAGACATGGGTACGGCTCTGCTTGCTGTCGCCAATTCTACAAGGATCCTGGGCAAGAAAAAAGAGAGCGAAATGGGAGTAAGTTAATTTTCCTGTGGCAACTGTGATTGTTGAAAGGGGGATTGTTATGTTTGAATATTTTTCCGGCTTGCATCCAATTAATCAGGCGCTTGTTGCGACGCTGTTTACCTGGTTCGTTACGGCTTTGGGTTCAGGTTTGGTATTTTTCTTTAAAAATATCAAACGCAATATGTTAGACGCGATGCTGGGTTTTGCTGCAGGGGTAATGATAGCAGCTTCATATTGGTCCTTGCTTGCACCGGCAATTGAGATGGCTGAGGGATCAAATTTGCCGGCCTGGGTCCCGGCAACTTCAGGTTTCCTTTTGGGCGGCGCGTTTCTTTGGATTGTAGATAAGCTCCTGCCTCATTTGCATCCGGGATTCAATATAGATGAAGCAGAAGGCGTCAGTACCAGTTGGCGCAGAAGCATTTTGCTGGTTTTGGCCATTACAATTCATAATATACCCGAAGGGTTGGCAGTCGGCGTGGCGTTTGGTGCATTAGCAGCCGATTTGCCGGCAGCGTCACTTGGCGCAGCTATCGCATTGGCTCTCGGCATCGGGATACAAAATTTTCCTGAGGGCGCTGCTGTTTCGGTGCCGCTACGCAGAGAAGGCTTTTCAAGACTAAAAAGCTTCTGGTACGGTCAATTATCCGGGATTGTAGAACCCATCGCTGGTGTAATCGGCGCTGCTACCGTAATATTAATGCGGCCCATTCTTCCATATGCGCTTTCGTTTGCTGCGGGAGCCATGATTTATGTCGTAGTAGAAGAATTAATCCCGGAATCCCAGCTCGAAAAACACACAGATGTGGCCACTGTTGGGGCAATGCTGGGCTTTGCCGTCATGATGACGCTCGATGTCGCTTTAGGTTAACACTTGCGCTGCTTTCTTTCGATAAAGGGGGATTAAAAATGGATCCAGTCAGTCCCGAGTTGCAAAGCTGTGGTCAAAACCAAAACTCCGGATAGCGTCGACTTCTGGGGATATTGTTTACCGCCAACGCAACGATCAGCATGATGGCCGCACCGATCCCGGTGGGAACAAACACGTATAAGTACCCCAGATCGTGAATCCGCTGGCTGCCGATCACGGCAATCAATGCCGTGGCACCACCAGGCGGGTGAAGCGTTTTGGTGGCGTGCATGCAGGCGATGGCTGTGGCCACGGCTAAGGCAGAGGCAAGCCAGAGATTACCCGGAAGGACTTTATAGATGGCCACTCCGATGACTGCGGACAGGACATGCCCACCGATGAGGTTTCGTGGTTGTGCCAGGGGGCTCCGGATCGCACCATAGATCAGAACGGCTGACGCACCAAAGGAGCCGATGATCATGACCAAGTCGGTCTGTTCGAGAAGCCGGCTGTTCAAGTACGCCACCGGAGTGATACCCAGGAAAGCCCCTATCCATGACCAACAGATCTCGGATCGACTCACCGCAGGAGGACTCTTGGTCGTCCCCTTCATCTTTTTGAAATACGCAATTACCGGATGCATTTGACCGCCATTTTTTTAATTGGGTTGCTGGTTTATCTGATACAGGTAGAGCGGACGATATCCTCCCGGGAGACGATACCCACCAGTTTGGTATCCGGATTGACAACCGGGACCCGATTGATATTGTTTTCCGAAAAAATCGTCCCGATTTCAGCGACAGTGGTATTCGCCTGAATGGTAATCGCGGGTGTGGCCATAATATCTTCCGCTCTTTGTCCCTTGAGGGACAGCGCAACACAGCCTTTATTTTTCAAACATTGGGCCACAACCCACATAAAGGACCGAGAATCGCTGTTTCCCATTTGAGCCAGAAAGTCTTTTTCGGATATCATCCCAACCACTTTTTCATGAACATCCACGACAGGGACGCCTGATATGCCATGGTCCGCCATGGCATCGGCCGTTTCCGTCAAGGGAGTATCACACTTCACAAACACCACTTGACGGGTCATGACATCGCTTGCCGTCATCGCACTGGCGAGTCGCATCGTCGCAAGATCATAGGCCAGCATGTAAATCTCCTTGAAATCACCCGGTGTGATATCGATATACCCGGGAATTTTTTTCATGGCCTTCAGTACGTCCTCATCAGAGATCGACAGCGGACAGGCTGCCATATTCGGGATGGATGGATGTATCAATGTGATTCCCTCCAAATTGTTAGGTCGTGCCCATCCACAAATGTCCAATTTGCTCGATATCTGCGTTACACGAAAAATTTTATCCTCGGAGGTAAGCGAAGACTCCGATATCAACCATATGCCTGTGGTAAAATTTTTCGCAAGCCTTGATCTCAACCAAAGTTGCCTATTTCTGGATGGACACTAGGTCTAAAAAGATTAATGAGATACGGAGGACGGATGTTAACCCATCCACTCCGGCGTCTGCACCACGGCCTGAGAAATTGCCTGCCACGTCATGCGCATACACTCAAGATAATCCATCCCTTCTATCTGCACTTCGCAATCACCTATCCGCTCGACACCATGAACCTTCGCGGCCTTTTGGGCCATTGAAAATTGAAAGAAAGAGATCTCTATCGTGTAAGGTGAAACCACCTTGAAAACCGAACATTTATCCTTGTTGGCCAATCCTATTTTTACACCGTCTTTTATGTGTTGAAACGTTTTGGCTGGGGGCAGACATTCGGCAATGGTCTGGGCCAGAGCGCGCTTTACCTCTATGGTTTCAATATGCTCTCCCAAAATAGATTTCGCTTCTGCTGCAACTGTATTATCACCAGTCACAGCAACCACCGGGATATTAAATTCACCACAAATCGCAGCATTTAATGCGGTTTCGCCAAACGCCTGCCCATTGACCTTAATATAGCGGATAGCGCCAATCCAGGTGTGCGCTAAAATCCCCTGAGCATTCCCGGCTTTTGAATGGAAACCGACAAATACAGCAGCATCATAGGAGCTGTCCAACCCAATGATCTGGCCATAATCTTTAAACTCAAGTGGGCCGGAAATTAAAACTGCCTCCTCATGAAGATCTTCCAGGAGAACATTGCGCATACTGCCATGTCCTTCACAAACCGTCACTTTTTTCGCGCCTGCTTCAATCGCCCCGGTCACCGCAGCATTAATATCACCGGTTAACAATTTCCGAGCACGGCCATATTCTTTGGCATCAATGGATAATTGATCACGGTGGACAACCCCTGTGGCACCTTCCATATCGCAAACAATAAATACATTCATCACGAGCTCCCTTCTTAGAAAATATTTAACTGGATTCTCGTCAAAGGACCATTTTGGCCGGGCAAGCCGCTTATAGGGGCTGCTGAGAAAATCCGGGGTCATGACGCCCGGCGCGCCAACGGTGTAAGCTGCCGCCATCAGTCGGGCGAAATTTTAGACGGCAGGATCATCTCAGATCCTGCCGTCATTTAATTCACGGCGATGTGATTTCCGGTTTCAGATGCTAAAGTTCGATCCCCAATCTATCCCAAACCGATTCGCCCTCTTTGATTTCGGCAGCCTTCAAATGCGGATAGGTCTTGATGAGAAAATAGAGCAGCGGCAGGACCCCTAAAACAATAATGATCGTATCGGGAATAGCGCGCATGGTCCCGAGAAAAACGACAGTTCCATTCTCAAAAAAATCGGCACTCCTTGCCACCCAGAGGCCATCTTTAAATGAGGTCCACGCCTGCATGGCGCCCACCGGAAGCAGCGTCCCAAATGCCATCAGAAACAACCCGCCGTTGAGCCCGAAGAAAGATAACTTCAAGATTCCATCATTCCAGTGGGCTTTGTCAACCATCCCACGCCAGGAGAACAAGAGCAGCGAAACAGACAGCATGCCATAGGTACCGAACATGGCGGTGTGAGCGTGGTGCATGGTTAGGTAAGTCCCGTGTTCGTAATAATTAATAATCGGCAGATTGATCAGAAAACCAAAGACCCCGGCCCCCAGGAAATTCCAGAAGGAAGAGGCCACCAGGAAATACATGGGCCACTTATATGAAAAAGCTTTGCCCTCCTTGCGAATGGACTTGTACTCCTTCAGACCGCGAACGATCAGGAGCATTAGCGGGACCGGCTCCATGGAGGAGAAAACAGCCCCCAAACCGACCCAGAAGGACGGGCCGCCGTACCAGAAATAATGATGGGCGGTTCCGATGATGCCGCTCAAAAAGGTGATGGCGGCGGTAAAATAAGCCACTCGAAGAGCGGCTTTGGCCGTGACCAGTCCCATGGTCACCATCAGCAGCGCAATGACGGCGATGCCGAAGAACTCAAAGATACTCTCCACCCAGAGGTGAACCACAAACCAGCGCCAGTAATCGGCCAGGGTCAGATGGGTTCCCGGGCTGTAAAAAAGGCCGAAACCAAAAAAACCCACAACCATAGCCGCGCTGAATACGTAAAACCAGATCAGAGAGCTGAACTCATCCTTGTGCAGTTTTAGATGCCGGCCAACTGCTCGGTATACCACCAGGACCCAGAAAATCAGCCCACCAAACAGAAGAATCTGCCAGAAGCGCCCCAACTCAAGAAATTCCCACCCCTGGTGGCCAAACCAGAACCAAAGATCTCCCAGCATCCCCTTTATCCCCAGAATCTCCCCGGTGAGGCTTCCCAGGGCGACGATCAGAACGGCAACGAAAAGGAGTTGAACCAGAAGTCCTTGCTTGGGCGGCTCCTTACCGCCGATAATGGGTGCCAGATAGATTGCGGATGCCATCCAGGTTGTGGCCACCCAAAAGACCATCAACTGCAGGTGCCAACTCTTGGCCCAGCTGTAAGAAATGTATTTCGACACAAAGGGGAAAAAGAAACTGGCCGGATGAATGGTATAATGGGCCAGCAATCCCCCGAAGGCTGTCTGAAGCAGAAACAACAGAATGACCACCAGAAAAAATTTAGCCGCTTTAAACTGGCTGGAAGTCAGGGGGATGTCAATGAGTTTTTCGGCCAAAGGTACGCCTTTGGCCTCTCCGTACCACATGCCATAGTTATGAACCCAGTAAATAAAAAGTCCCAGTACTCCCCACTCTGCGATCCGGCGGCCAGTTGTTGGTGTAGGTATAGTCCTCGCCCGGACGAAGCGTTGAAGCCACCCACGCGGTCCAGAAGAAAAATCGTGAAACTTGCAGGCGTTGCTGATCATCTTTAATGGTGTCCGGCAGAAATCCATAGCGTTGCTCACCCTCTTTAAAGGTTTTGTCCCAGTGTTGGTGAACCTTTTCCAGGGCCTGGAGCTGGGCGGGAGTTAGCTTGAGGATGTCCTGGGCGTCATCATACCGATTGGTCTTGATCTCGTTTTTGGTTCGAACATCAATAATTTCCTTTCGGAGGTTATCAAGGTCCTGATATGACTTCCCATATTCTTTTTCAGATAGGTAATCCCCCACCGCTTCAGCCATGATGTGGAGAGTGGTTGCGGAAAACTCTGATCCCCGCTGAGAACCGTGTCCCCAGACAGCGCCGTGGTCCATCAGGCCGTATCGCTGGTAAACGCCCTGGCCGGCAAAGATATCCGCCTTTTGAAAAAGGGTGTTTCCATCGGGCCCCACAACTGTTCCAGGATAAGGGGGCAAGCTGTCGGACATCTGGACGCCACCGCCCAGCAGCACAGCCATGGAAACGACAAAGCAGACAATGGCTGTCCATTTCAATGTGTTGAGAGACATAAGACACCTCCGATGTTGAAGTTGATAGTGAAAAAGCGTGCATCTGCGTTTTCGCCGCTTTTCCAAGTAAAGAGCCTATATATCGAGCCGAGCGGCAATTTCAGTGCCACCGCTTTGCATTATTATCGTGCCGGTTTCCATATGGACGCTGTGGTCAAAACCAAAACTCCGGGTAGCGGCGACTTCTGGGGATATTGTTTACCGCCAACGCAACGATCAGCGTAATGGTCGCACCGACCAGAGATGCTGTCTTTTTCTCAATATCAAGCGGTTGTGCCAGGGCATGTTCATGGGTCAGTATATTGATGCTATTCACGCAACGCCTCCCAATCGGTCTGAAAAGATTAATGCGATCCGGAGGACAATTGAATGGAACCGGTTCTTGCCAGCTGGTCCTCACGAAGTGTCGCAACGCTGAGATGATCCAGGACGACCTAATTATTATTGCGTATATGATAAAACCATAAACGTTGCATTGACCTAAGTCAATCTTTTTGGTTAACTGGCGGCTAAGGGGTCGCTTTCCTTCGCTATCCCTGAGAATGATCGTTGATTAATAGCCCCAAATTCAATAAGCTGTCTTGGCTTTCAAACTCCAAGTAAAAAAATATCTTGGTTATGGTTTGCGAAGGTGCCGACGTTACAATAGATCAAATAAAGACATGGAAACAAAAAAGTGGTGCTCAGTCAAGGCCGGGGGTTCCACGGCACTTGATGATGAAAACATTCAAAGGAGGAATAAAAGACGATGGCCGTTATCACAAAATTTTTTATTGTTAGAAATGGTGTTGAACTTGACAAGGTGTTTGAAGATAAAAAAATGGCCGAAGCATATGATAAAATGCTTGATGCCGCAGAAAATTTGGCTGCATTCATCAAACATAGCGATCTTCAGGTTGATATCGATGCAAAGACCGTCGATGAAATTTCCATCTACTTAGCCAAAAATGCCCCTGAAGTCACCCGGATTCTTAAAGGCTTAAAGCCAATAACGCCTCCGGTACCCGAAGCAAGTAAAATTGACAAGCCTCCCGTTACGAAACCAACCAAAGTTAAAAAATCCCCAGGTAAAAAATCCAAAACCAGCCCCACAAAAAAATAGACAGTTTTAATGCAATCTATTTCAAAAAAAGAAGCCGACGCATACGATAAAATGTTGGATGCGGCCGCAGATCTTGCGGATTTAATTGAAATGAGCAAGATTGATATGGATGAGTACGCACTTGAAGAGCTGACTATATTTTTGACCAGCAATGCACACAAAGTAAAAGAGATTTTCAGGAATTTGAAGTATCAATGGCCATAGAGACATCATGGAAATAACATGACCCCGGGCGACCATTTCTCGTCCGGTCCGGCCATGAACATCACCCTCAAAATATAACGCTACCACCCCGATACCGACAACGCGCCATATTTTCATTGAGACCAATCCCAACGATCGGCTTCTGGATGCGCTGATGCATGTCAAGATGAACATTATATAATGATAATGTCGGGGTAATCTTCCCGTAATATTCATCGTGTAAAGATAAAAGTCAGAAGCCAAGAAGTCTGTTGATTGGCTCCAAGAACAATCCTTAAACTATTTAGACCTGACGAAAATTTTAAACCTGAGTCTGTAGACAGGAACTCACAAACCGTAATCGATAAAGGGGGTGATATAAACAAACGAAAAGAAACGCCGGGCACGAGGCGTTGGTTGGCTTTGGTTAAGGCCCTTTTTCGCTTTAAATTAATCCATGAGTCATCAGACAACCAGTAAAGGGGATTATCATGATTAAGACAAACAATTTGACAATCGTAAAATCAATGGCCTGTCTTGTAATCGTCGCAGCATTTTTCATCGGTTTCCATGCAGGCACTCCATCCGCCAATGCGGCAGAGCCGGAATACACCAGCGAATTTCCATTGGCCACCTGCAGTTTTTCTACCATTGGTGAAAATCCATATTTCATGCTTCTGCCGGGATATCAGTTGGTTTTGGAGGGAGAAGAGGATGGAGAGGATATTAAGCTGGTGATCACGGTTCTAAATGAAACGGAGTTGATCGACATGACCGCCGAAGGCATGGGGATGATAGTAGCCAGGATCGTTGAAGAACGTGAATGGGAAGGTGGCGATCTGGTTGAGGTTTCAAGAAACTTTTTCGCCCGCTGCAAAGATACCAATGATGTTTATTATTTTGGGGAAGATGTCGATGATTACGAAGATGGCCAGATCGTGGGTAACGAGGGAGCCTGGAAAGCCGGAGAAAATGGGGCGAAACCCGGACTGATCATGCCCGGCACTTGGATTTTAGGGGCACGATACTTTCAGGAAATGGCTGACGAAGCAATGGATCGGGCCATTAATGGACAATCGGGGGTGACCCGGAACACGCCTGCGGGTGAATTTACGGATTGTGTTGTGATCAGAGAGACGACCCCCCTGGAAGCTGATGAAGTGAGCTTTAAATTTTATGCACCGGGGGTCGGCCTGATTTATGATGATGGCATTGAGCTCGTCGAATTTGGTTTCAACATTTTTGAGATAGATGAAGGTGACGATGGGGGTGACGACGGAGATGATGACGGAGATGATGACGGAGATGACGACGGAGATGATGACGGAGATGATGACGGAGATGACGACGGAGATGATGACGGAGATGATGCATAATATAACAAACGGTGGTGGATGTGCAGGCATTGTTTGTTAAGAGCCTTACACAAACCTGGGGTCGCATCTTAATTATTAATTATACATAACCAATAATTAATAATTAAGATGCGCCCCCCCCTATCGCCCCCCCCTATCCTTATGCCATTAAACCGCCATCACATACAATACAGCTGCCGGTAGTATACGAGGCCGCATCCGAGACCAGATACAGAACGGCCCCTGTCAATTCATCCGGCTGGGCCATTCGTCCCAGGGGAATCTTTTCCAATATCTGTTTGTTGTCTCGAATGGCTTCCGAGAATTTCGTATCGATAAGCCCCGGAAGCAGCGCATTGATTCGAATATTATCCCTTGCCAGCTCTTTGGCATACCCTTTGGTCATGGATACCATGCCGGCCTTTGTGATGGCATAGATACCCTGAAACGGCCCGGGGCTAAGCGCACCCACGGATGAAACATTCACAACAGCCCCCCCGCCTGAGGCCTTCATCAGCGCAGCGGCGTATTTGATCATGAAAAAAGGCCCCTTGAGGTTTACAGAAAGGGTTTTGTCCCAGGCGGATTCTTCTGCATCGATCATCAGACCAAAATGCGGATTGGTGGCAGCATTGTTGATCAATATATCCAGACGGCCGTGTTTTTTCTGAATTTCATCAAAAAGGGCCGCAATTCGGTCTGCATAGCCCATATGACAGGCGATGGCTTCCGCACTGCCGCCCCTGTCCGTTATTCTTTTCGCCACCGCTTGAAGTCCTTCAATCTTCCGGCTCACCAGAATGCAATGCGCCCCGTAATCCGCCAATGTTATGGCGATGGCCTCTCCGATGCCCCGACTTGCGCCGGTGACAATCGCAATTTTTCCCGTTAATGAAAAATCAACCTTATTGTTTTCAGTCATTATATAGTCCTTTATTGAAAAGCTATCGTTATTTTTGCGCGAGCCCTTAGTGCGCGAGCCCTAAGGAAGGTCCTGGCGCAAGGCCCGCTTGTTGATTTTTCCGACACTGGTCTTGGCGATGGTTTCCACGAGCAGGATTTTTTTCGGGACCGCATATCCGGGGAGTTTGCCTGCTTTTACATAGGTTAAAAAATGCTCCCGGATATCATCTTCCGACACATCATCCCGGTACTCGGGCTTCAATACCACCAGGGCAACGGGCCGCTCACCCCATTTTTCATCCGGTTCACCGATGATGGCAGCCTCGAGCACCGCCTTATGCTGACTGAGGATATCTTCCAGTTCCAGGGAGGATACCCACTCGCCACCGGTTTTGATCACATCCTTGAGCCGATCGGTTATCTGAAGATACCCCTCTTTGTCAATGTATCCGATGTCACCGGTATGCAACCATCCATATTCCCACAGCGCTTCGCTCTTTTCCGGTTCTTTGTAGTAGCCTTGCGTCAGCCAGGGAGATCGAACCACCACCTCTCCCACCGACAGTCCGTCGTGGGGCAAAGGATTTCCTTCGATATCGAAAATCTCCAGATCAACCATGGGGACGGGCAGCCCGGTCCGGCATCGCTTTTCCACCTGGTCTTTGTCATCCCGGTAATCTTTTCCCGACTTCAAACTGGCAATGGTTAATACGGGGCAGGTTTCGGACATGCCGTAACCGGAAATCGCGTTGATACCGCGATCCAGCGCGGCTTGACAAAGTCCCTTGGACATGGCGCTGCCGCCGATGATGATTTTCCAGCCGGCAAGTTCCACGTCATCGATGATCGGGCTGTTGAGCAGCATGTGCAAAATGGTCGGCACACAGTGGGAGAACGTCACCCGTTCCGACTCGACCAGTTGCAGCAACCGATCCGCCTCGTAGCGTCCGGGATAGACCTGTTTGATGCCCATGTATGTCATGAGGTATGGAATCCCCCAGGCGTGAACATGAAACATGGGTGTCATCGGCATGTAAACATCCCGGGATGTCAGGGTGAATTTCGGGTCGGCGGCGCAGAGGGTCGACAGCATTCCCAGGGTATGCAAAACAATCTGGCGGTGGCTGAAAAACACCCCCTTGGGAGGTCCGGTGGTGCCGGTGGTGTAAAAAATGGTGGCAATCACATTTTCGTCAAAGTCCGGGAATGCATATTCATCACTGCTTTTGGACATCAGCGATTCATACTCGCCATGGATGGTAATCGCCGATTCGGGTACAGGATCCTGATCGGTCATCACAATGATTTTTTTTACGGCTTTCAACTTGTCGTCGACCGCCTCGAGCAGGGGCAAAAATTCGGCATTCACCAGAATGATATCGTCCTCGGCATGAAGGACGGTGTAGATCATCTGTTCCGGCGACAGGCGAACGTTAATGGTATGCAAGACCGCTCCCATCATGGGGACCGCAAAATAGCATTCCAGATACCGGTGGCTGTCCCAGTCCATCACCCCGACCGTATCACCGGGCGCCACGCCCAGTGTCGTCAGCATATTGGCCAGTCGGCCAACGCGTCGCTTCAAGTCGGTGTAAGTGTAGCGTACATCTCCCCGGTATACGATTTCCCTTTCCGGCGCGTAAATTTGGGCTGGGCCCAATAAATTCTTGATGAGCAGTTGGTAGGAATCGGCAGATGGGGTGGGTTCAATGGTTTTATAGGACATCCTTCCCTCCTGGGCTTGATACACCGGTACGATGGGTTGCTGCCAATTTGTCAGTCATTCGAGATTTATCTTCTATCATAAAATGTTTATCAAATTCAACCGGTTTAAAAAACCGCTTGAACAGCGATACCAAATTTAGCGCATCATCGGCACTGCGGATGAAAAGACAGTCATTATTTCTTATCAAACCGGTGTCCCATGTGCTTATCAATTGACTCGATCCGCAACGATTTAATCAGTAAATAGGGTGTTTTCTTTTAAAAAATAGGGTGTTTACCCTATTTATCTTTTTCATTTTTCTACATAAGGTAAAAAGCATGGAAATATTCTTGCTCAGCCTAGAAATGAAGGAAGGAAGACCCGGAAGCGGCCATCACGATTGCTGGTAACAAAAAGCCAAAGGAGGGCATTATGAAGGCGAAAAGTTATCCGAAAGTATCGAGATTGAAAATTCGCAGTGACGGCAAGGGACCCAATCCCACATACAAAAAGGGGGAACGGAACATTTTTTGTCCCCATTACTGTGAATGTCTCGATTTCGCAATCTATAAATCTTGGGAATTCTGGGCATGCTTCGACTGTTCGCATAAAACCATCCAGCAATCCATTAACGAATATCCTTGCACCAAGAACGATTCCGTCCTGTACCACAGCCTTCCCCGGGAGATATACGCAAAGGTGGGCTGATATCGCACAGTGGTTTACTTGGGCCCGGACTGTTGTTATAGAATGGGCATGACGCTTTCAGTAAATGAGATCTTTTACAGCATCCAGGGAGAATCCACCCACAGTGGCCGACCGTGTGTCTTTATCCGGTTAGCCGGATGTAATTTGCGGTGTCAGTACTGTGACACAACCTATGCATATGACCCGGGAACGGAAATGCAACTCCCTGAAGTCATTGAAAAGGTTCAACTGTATTCGTGCAGCCTGATCGAGATTACCGGTGGCGAGCCCCTGCTTCAACCGCAAACACCGCAGTTAATTTCACAATTGATGACTGCCGGCTTTGAGGTGCTGCTTGAAACAAACGGCAGCCTCGATATTCGTCCGGTTGATCCGAAATGCACCCGGATTGTGGACATCAAATGCCCCTCCAGCAAAGAATCCCATCAGAACCGCCTGGACAACTTGAAGTACCTGACGCCCCGGGATCAAATCAAATTTGTCATGTCGGATCGGAACGATTACGAATTTGCAAAAACCATTCTATCCGGACCCGTCGCCCACCGACTGACAAACCATCATATTCTTTTTTCACCGGTAAAGGGGATGCTCTCGGCGGCGGTCTTGGCAGGCTGGATTCTGGCAGATCATCTGGCCGTTCGGCTTCAGGTTCAGCTGCATACAATCATCTGGCCAGATGTGAATAGGGGGCGATAAGTTTCAGGGGTTATCGATGAACGATACAAATAATAAGGCCATTGTGCTGTCAAGCGGCGGTATCGATTCCACCACGGCCATGGCCATCGCGAAAAACGAAGGGTTTCAAATATGCAGTCTGTCCTTTTCCTATGGACAGCGCCATTTGATTGAACTGGCGTCAGCCAAGCAGGTCGCTTCCTATTTTAACGCAGCAGACCATCTGGTTCTGAACATCGATCTAAGAAAAATCGGTGGATCGGCTTTAACCGATAATATGGATGTGCCCAAGAACCGAAATGACCCATCCATGGCCGAGCATATTCCCATCACCTATGTACCCGGGCGCAATACGATTTTCCTTTCATACGCCATGGCCTGGGCCGAGGTGCTCGGCGCGTCCGATATCTTCATCGGCGTTAACGCCGTCGATTACAGCGGGTACCCGGACTGCCGCCCGGCGTATATCGACGCGTTTGAAAAAATGGCCAACCTGGCCACCAAGGTCGGCGTGACGGGCGAGACCACGCTGACCATTCATACACCATTGATCCGATGGACGAAGGCGCAAATCATTCAACGCGGTGTCACGCTCGGTGTCGATTACAGCATGACTCACAGCTGTTATGATCCGTCACCCGACGGGTTGGCATGCGCTCAATGCGACAGTTGCATCATTCGGAAAAATGGCTTTCTCGAAGCGGGCGTACCGGATCCAACCCGGTATATAAGGATCGACACATAATTCAGGCGCTCAGCCTTGACCCTTCAACCTTGAATCTCGAAGCGCGCTATCCGGCAAAACCAACTTGCCATCCGCTACCGCCTACTGTATACAAAGAGCCCTTAACGGTATTGCCTTATCGGTATTGTTTTATGCGAAAAACAGAATCTTCCACAGCCTCGTTTTCTCCCATCGCCGTTGTCGGCATGGCCGGCGTGTTTCCGGGGGCGGACGATCTGGATACATTCTGGCAGCGACTATGCCAAAAGCAGGATTCCATTCGTGAGGTGCCGGAAAACCGGTGGATTGTCCATCCGAATCAAGTCATTTCCTCCTCGTACATGCCGGATAAGGCCATATCGAAACGCGCCGGGCTCATTGATGAGATTTGCCTGGACACCCAGGGCCTTTCCATCGATGCGGATCTGCTAAACGCCCTTGACCCCCTGTATCATCTGGTTTTGAAAGTGGGCCGTGATGCGTACGCACAAGTAAGATCCGATGTACGATCCGCAAGTCAGGCCAAAGAGAGAACTGGCGTTATACTGGCAGCCATTGCCCTTCCCACCGATACGGCATCTAAAATCAGTCGACTGGTCCGGGAAACCGCCATTGAAGCGGCGCTATTCGGCACTGCGAGCAATACAGGCACCTCGACACCGGCGTTGCTTTTGGATCGACATCTCGTGTGTGCCGGAAAGGTCACCGCCTTTCCAGCGGCTGTGCTGGCCAGCGCCCTGGGGCTCGGCGGCGGCAGTTACACCTTGGACGCTGCATGCGCCTCATCTTTATTTGCCATCAAACTGGCATGCGACCAATTGCATACCGGTAAGGCGGACATCATGCTCGCAGGCGGGGTGTCCCGGCCGGAATGCCTATACACGCAGATCGGCTTTACCCAGCTTCAAGCCCTGTCTCCAAGCGGACGATGCGCCCCCTTTGACCGGTCGGCTGACGGCCTGGTGGTGGGCGAAGGCGCCGGCATTCTGGCATTGAAAAGACTGTCGGACGCCCAGCGAGACGGGGATTCGATCCACGGCATCCTTCAGGGGATCGGTCTTTCAAACGATATTGGCGGCAATCTACTGGCCCCCGTATCAACGGGGCAGGTTCGGGCCATGCGCCGGGCGTATGAAGCCGCGGATTGGTCCGTCGACGCGGTGCAACACATCGAATGCCATGGCGCCGGCACCCCGGTGGGCGATGCGATGGAACTGAACAGTCTGCGCGCCTTGTGGTCGGATCAGGATTGGCGCCCGGAACAATGCGCCATCGGGTCCGTCAAGTCGATGATCGGCCATTTGCTGACGGCAGCCGGAGCGGCCGGAATGATTAAAACCCTCCTGGCCATGAAACACGGCGTGCTGCCACCGTCTCTTAATTTTGAAAAACCACCGGCGCAAAGCCCCCTGCTCAACAGCCCCTTCCGGGTCCAGTCGGAACCCGAACCGTGGACATCCGATTCCAATACGCCCCGACGTGCCGCCGTATCCGCCTTTGGATTCGGCGGCATCAACGCTCATGTCCTTCTGGAAAGCTACCCTGAAGGAAAGCCCCGGCAGTTCGAATCTCCGATTGTCCTGTCGTCACGGCAGGATGAAAAAACAACACCGGTGGCGGTTGTGGGCTTGGCCTGCGCCATGGGATCGATTTCGAACCGCCAGGATTTTCAGCATGCGATATTCAATGGCAACCCATGCCTGAGCAAAAGGCCGTCGCAGCGATGGAAGGGATGCGATGAACTTGCAGAGCGCCTTCTTTCCGGACGGGTGCCGGTTGGTGCGTTCATGGACGCTGTGGAGATGGAAATGGGGGCGTTTCAAATCCCTCCCAACGAGTTTCCGGACATCATTGCCCAGCACCTGGTGATGCTCAAGGTGGCGGCGGACGCCATGGCCGACGCTGATCTTTCCATCGGGCCTTCACGACCGGACATGGGGACGATCATCGGCATGGGCTTCGATCCGGAGGCAACGGATTTCCATGTTCGATGGCATATTTCCGAAGCATGGAAAAATTGGTGCCGTCTCTACGGATACCCCCGGGATTCGACCGCTGACGATGGCAGTAATTGGCCGGAAACACTCCGGAATGCCTGTGCGCCGCCCCTGACGGCGAACCGGACCCTGGGTGCATTGGGAAGCATGGTTGCCAGCCGGATTGCAAAATCATTTCGCTTGGGCGCACCGAGCTTCGTGGTCTCCTGCGAGGAGGCGGCTGGCATCAAGGCCCTTGAAATCGGCGTTTCCCTTATCCGGCGGAACGAGGCCGAATCGATACTGGTGGGCGCTGTGGATATGGCCGGGGATGTGCGCCGAATTCTGACATCAGACTCGGGTTTGCCGTTTTCATCGGAATCTGTGGTGAAGGCCTTTGACCGGCATGCCGACGGCCCTTTGCCCGGCGAAGGCGCCGTGGCCCTGGTATTAAAACCCCTGGACCGCGCCCTTTCCGACAACGATCGCATATACGCCGTCATTCAAGGCGTTGGTGGCGCAACCGGAGGAGCCGGTGACACCGGTCATTCCGAGGAAGCCTATCAGCGATCTATATCGGCCTGTCTAGCAGACGCCGGCAATGGGGATGCTGTCGGCGCCAAGACCATCGATCTGGTTGAACTCCAGGGTTGCGGCCATCCGACGGCGGATTTCTTGGAATCCAAAGCCCTTCAAGAGGCCTTTGACCGTCTCGATATTAACCGGACATTCGGCCCTTGCGCCATCGGCGCCCTTTCGCCGATTTTCGGCGCTACCGGGTCTGTTTCAGGACTGGCTTCGGTGGTAAAGACCTGTCTTTGTCTGTACAACGAAATCATTCCGCCCCTGGGGTTTACACAAAGCGTCCCTGATTCCTGGTCCGATCGATTCTTTTTGCCGGCCTTTGCCCAGTATTGGCCCGGCAGCGACTCCCAACCGCGCCGTGCCCTTGCCGGCAGTATGACAAATGATGGAAATTGTGCACATGTGCTCCTGGAAGAAAGGCCCGCGGCTCAGCGCGATGAAACAACAGCCGTGGCGTTAAAACGTCCCCTGGGTGAATCGTCCTGCGGCCTGTTGACCATTCACGGGAACACCCCATCGGATTTACTGCAACACCTCGATGGCTTAAAGAGCGACATCGCCAATGCGCAAACCGATTCCATGGATCATTTCGCCCGCAGCCGATATCTTTCTACGGACATGTCACCAGCCCCTTTCTGCGTCAGTCTCGTGGCCGGCAACGCCGACGGGTTGATTGACGCCATCGACACGGCAAGCCGGGCGGTCTCGAGCGGGACACGCGTTTCCTTTGATCGAGACGGTGGGGCCTGTTATACACCCGAGCCCCTGGGCACTGCGCCGGTTGCATTCGTGTTTCCCGGTTCAGGCAACCACTACGTGGGCATGGGCCGTGACATCGGAGCGCACTGGCCCGAAATCCTTCGGGAGATGGCCGAAGAAACCGATGATTTCAAATCCCAACTGCTGCCGGAACGCTTCATCCCCCAGCGAACCGACTGGTCACCGGGCTGGAACGCCGATGCACAGGCGGCAATCGCTGCCGATCCGCTTCATATGATATTCGCCCAGGTGGTCCACGGGACTGTCATGACCCGCCTGGCGACCCGATTTGGCATCTCTCCGTCGGCCGTCAT
>JAFDDL010000616.1 GCA_019310865.1 Deltaproteobacteria bacterium
ATGAAGGTCAGTGGAACGGAAACAGCCGCGCCCAATTACGGCAGCCTGTGCGTAAAGGGTCGTTTCGGTTTCGATTTCATTGCCGATGACAGCCGATTGACCACGCCGTTGATTAAGGAAAACGGAACCTTCAGGCAAGCCACCTGGGATGAGGCCCTGGATCGGGTTGCCCAAAATCTGACGAGAATCAAGGAAAAGAGCGGGCCGGACAGCATTGGCCTGTTAACATCCGCCCGAATTTCCAACGAGGATAACTACATCGCCCAGAAATTTGCCCGGGCGGCTATCGGAACGAATAATGTCGATCATTGCGCCCGTCTCTGACATAGCTCCACCGTGGCCGGTCTGGCCGCATCGAATACCACGGAAAACCATCCCGTGCTGTCCTCCGTGGTCAAACGGGCCGTGACCCGTCGGGGCGCCAAGCTCATCGTGGTGGACCCGAGACGCATCAAAATCTCCCAGTTTTCAGACTATTATCTCAGGCCCAACCTCGGTACGGATGTGGTGTGGATCAACGGAATGATGCATGTGATCATCGCGGAAGAATTATATAATGAGGCCTTTGTTAAGGATCGGACCACCGGTTTTAAAGAGCTGAAGGAAATGGTGAAGAAATTCACCCCCGACTATGTTGAAGCCCTCACCGGTATTCCGGCAAAGGAGCTGACCGAAGCGGCCCGGCTCTATGCCATGGCCCCGGCGGGCAGCATTCTGTACTGCATGGGAATTACCCAGCATACGCACGGGACCGACAATGTGAAATCACTGGCCAATCTGGCCATGCTGTGCGGCAACCTGGGCATCGAAGGCGGTGGGGTCAACCCGCTTCGCGGTCAGAATAATGTGCAGGGAGCCTGCGATATGGGCGGGCTGCCGGATGTGTATACCGGTTACCAGAAAGTCATCGATCCCAAGGCGCGGGAGAAAATGGCGGCAGCGTGGAACGTCGACGAGTTGCCCGAAAAACCGGGTGCCACGGCAACGGAAATGGTCCCCATGGCCCATGACGGCACCCTGAAGGCCATGTTCATTATCGGTGAAAATCCCCTTGTGTCGGATCCGGATCTGAATCATGCAGAAGCGAGCCTGAAACATCTTGAGTTTCTGGTTGTTCAGGACATATTCCTGACGGAAACCGCCCAATTGGCCGATGTGGTGCTGCCGGCAACCTGCTTTGCGGAAAAGGACGGTACCTTTTCCAACACCGAAAGACGGGTCCAGCTGATCCGTAAGGCCGTGACACCGCCGGGCCGGAGCCGGGATGACTGGGCGATTCTATGTGATCTATCCACCCGCATGGGCTATGACATGTCCTATGCCGACAGCGAGGCTGTTTTCCAGGAAATTTGCCGGGTGACCCCCTCCTACGCTGGTATCAGCTACGACCGGATCGAAGCGGAAGGGCTTCACTGGCCGTGCCCCAATCCGGAGCATCCGGGAACACCGATTTTGCACCGGGAGCAGTTCACCCGGGGCAAGGGGCTGTTTCACGCCATCGATTACATTCCGCCGGCGGAGCAGGTCGATGATGAATACCCCATGTATTTGACGACCGGCCGGGTGTTGTATCATTACCACACCGGAACCATGACCATGAAAACCGACGGGCTCAATGAACGGGTACCGGAAAGTTTCGTGGAGATATCCGCGCAGGATGCTGCGGCAAATGGTCTGGCCGACGGCGGTACGGTCGCGGTGACCTCCAGGCGGGGATCCATCAACGCCCGTGTGAAAATATCGTCCAAGGCCGTTACCGGAACCGTGTTTATACCGTTTCACTTTGCCCAGGCCGCCGCCAACCGACTCACCAATGCCGCGTTGGATCCGGTATCCAAAATACCCGAATACAAGGTATGCGCCGTGAAACTGGCCCAGGCGGTTTAATCGAGGATCCATATGACTTTTGAAACCCATCCCATCAGTTTCCAACCCATGGGGCGAAAGCTGAGAGGCCGACAGGGCGAAACCATCATGGCGGTCGCCATTCGTGAAAACGTCCCCCTGCGCTCGGATTGCGGCAGCAAAGGCGTTTGCGCGAAATGCACGGTCATTGCCGAACCGGCCGAGCACCTGTCGTCGCTGTCCGAAGCGGAATTGGAGCGACTGAACGGCGAACAGATCTCCGCCAATTACCGGCTGGCTTGCCAGGTTACAATCCTGGGACCGATTACCGTCACCATACCCGAACAATTCATCGACCGAAAATATGTAAAAGGGAAAACAGGCATTAAAGGCCGCTTCCCGTCAGACCCGCTGGTTGAACGTCTGCTTGTAGACCGGGCGGATCGGAAAGAATCCCGGGCCAAGAGCAAGGACATGGTGGACGAGATTCGGGTGAACGTTACCGACGCAAGCGGCAACGGGCTTCGCCTCTCTTCGCACCATAGCCTTCGCGCCCTGAGCATGCCCGAAGCGCTGCAGGGCGATTTGACCCTTGTCAATCACCGCGACAAGGGCGTAACGGCGGTGCTTGCCGGAAAACATCCCCGGGGTCTTGGCCTGGCGGTGGACATCGGCACCACAACGCTGGCAGCCTATCTATGCGACATGCAAAGCGGGGAGCTTCTCAGCTCGAGCGCGTCGGTCAATCCCCAGCGCCGGTATGGGGAGGATGTCATCAGCCGCATCGATTACGCGAATAAAGGGGCGGATAATCTGACGACCCTGCGGGATCTGGTGGTGGAAGGCATGAGTTTTCTGGCCCTGCGGTGTGTGGAAGAAGTTGGGGCGTCTCTTTCGGACATTGACGAAGTGGCCGTTGTGGGCAATACCACCATGGAGCATCTGTTTACCGGCACGCATCCCGGTTCCCTGGGCATGTCGCCCTATTTACCCATCAACCGCGAACCCTTGCAACTGTGCGCCGATGACATTGGGTTCAATGTCAATCCAGGTACCAATATTTACGTTTTTCCGGTGATATCCGGATTTGTGGGCGGTGACACCATGGGCGCTATTATTGCAGACGGGCTGCATCATCGGGATGACCGAAGCCTGATTGTCGATATCGGCGGTATTCGGGCGGTTCCCGGCGCCATTTCAAATGTTGCCGTCGATCCGGACAACGGGGGCGTGACGTATCAGCTCATTGGGGAATCGGATGCCATCAAACCCATGGGACTGTGCGGTTCCGGCATTATCGATGCGGTGGCAACTTTGCGAAAGGCCGGGATTATCGTGCCATCAGGCCGGTTTGATGAATCCGCACCGGGCGTTTTGATTGATGAAAACGGCATGGCCAATGGCTTTGAGCTGGTGCCGGCGGAAAAGAGCGGCACGGGATCATCCATCTGCGTTAGCCTCAAGGATGTCCGGCAGATTCAGCTGGCCAAGGCGGCGCTTGCCGCCGGCATTTCTTATCTTCTGGAATACTCGAAAATAGATGATCTGGATCGAACGGTGCTCACCGGTGCATTCGGCGCCAAGTTTGACTGGCGAAATGCCGTTGCCATCGGAATGCTGCCCAATTTGGTTGCGAAGGGAACGGTCCTGCCCAAGGAAAACCTGGCCGGTGTCGGTGCGATTATGGCCTTGCTGGACCGGAAAAAGCGAGCCGAGACGGCGCAGGTATATCAGGGCATCGAGTTTATCGAGCTGGCGGGCAGGCCGGATTTTCAGACCAAGCTTATCGAGCATATTAACTTCCCGGAACTGGATGGATAAGTGGTTTCAAAACCTCATCTTATGCCCAATGGCGGCGTTCTCGCATTTTTGAAATCCTCGAAATAGTCCACTATGTCTGCGGTTTCAAAAAAGCAGCGGCCTTGCCCTTGAACATAATATAAGGCTTTGAAACCACTTATAGGATTTTATGAATTCAGGGGGCCAATGCGGCGCTGCGAACCGGCGGATTGAGGTGAACCACGTTTCGCATTGGAAGCAGATTATCCGAATCGAGACATATACGTTCCCCGGTCAGGTGCGAAAGGATTTCCTCCAGACGATTGCGCAAAACCCGGTATGAGAAATGCTTGGCTGCGACCTGGTAATTATGCCGGCATATCTTCCGACGCCTGTCGCTGTCGGTGAGTATTTCCCGAACCGATTCCACGGTGCTTTGCGTAACGATGCCGTCCATTGTCACGAAATCAAACCCGAGCGGTTCAATATCCCGAATATAGGTTGAATACCGGTTGACCATCACCGGCTTTTGAAAATAGACCGCTTCCAGCAATGCATTGCCGAACCCTTCACAGAGGCTGGGAAATGTCACGAAGTCGGCATGCCGATAAGCGTCCCACAGGGAAAAGCGCTTGTCGCCGCCGGATATTCGATCAAAATGACCGGAAAGGTCGGTTTCCACAAATCGCAGATCCACGCCTTCCTGCCGGGCTCTTTGAATCAACCATCCATGATATTCAAAGCCCTCATCACCGGCTTCATGTGAAACCAACAGTTTACAATTTTCGATCTTCAACTGCTTGACCACCTCGATGGCATGCTCGATTCCTTTGCGCTGGACCACGCGGGTGGGCTGAAGAATAACAATATCGTCGGGCCCAAGCCCGTTGATCTGCCGAAAACCGTTGGTGATTTTATGGCGTAATGGTGGGTTTTCAAAGTCCATCATATTGGGAATATAAGTCGATGACACGCCGCTGCGATGGGCCAATTCCTCCCGGGCGGATGAATTGATGACCACGTGCGCCACTGTCGGCAATTTCGGCGGGAAGGCCATTTGAATATACTCCCCGATGCCGTTAACGGCATATCGGTCCCGCTCCCAGGCAAAATCGTGATGATGGGCAATGGTGGGGATTTGACTTTCCGATATGGTTTCGGCAAGGGCCAGCCCCAGGGGAACATTCATGGGGATTGTCAGGGCGTTTTGCACAACCAGAATATCGATGTTAAATTGGTGAATGAACTGATAAAGGTTTGCCTTGATTTTGGCTCGCAGTTCATGAATCATTTCAGTTATGGCAGGCTTTCGATTGGGTCTGCCCATGACATTTTGATTGATCCATTCAATTTTGGGGTGAAGAAAATGGGCCTCGGGCATCAGGAAGCTGCTTTCGGGCTCCCGCTCCAGTTCGCCGGCAAACCAGTAGCATGTGTGGCCGGCGTTTTCGAGAACTTCCGCCCATTTGAACGATTCGAGTGAAACACCATCCGTGCCGGAAAAACGCGTTGAGACAAATCCAAACCGTATGCTCATGATAACCTCTTGGACACCAGCCGTTGTGAAGCATCTAAATTACTAAAACCGGTCTAACGTTAACTGTTTCGTCCTGAAGGCCAACAAATGCAAAATGCGAGCCAAATAAAAATAATTTTAATTAATAAGCAATAATAACAATAGCTTGAAACGATAAAATCGGGTCAATGCCCTGTTGACGCAGGTATCGGGAGCGGATCTTCATGGAATCTATTTAGATATAAGGAATTTTTTTTCACAACTTGTCAATTTTTCAGTTGGTTGGTGCAGGCAGGCTTGACATCACAAAAAGGATGGGTTAACAATTTTTAGAAGAGTAAAACAACCACCGACTTTGCCTCCTTATACTATGTGCAATTATGATTCGACTGGAAATCCCATGGCAACCCAATAACGCCGTAATTCGGTGTGTTGCCATGTTCGAGATGCTAAGGGCTCGCGCGAAAATAACTTCACATTTTATGCGTCGATGCATCCCACCTGTCGGCGTTACGAAAATACAGAATATCCTGATATTCTTTAATTTTCGTGCCTTGCCAGCTGGGTGCCTCAACACCTAAAATTGTGAATTAATTGTTGCGCAAACCCTAAGAATCGGCTCTGTATGA
>JAFDDL010000617.1 GCA_019310865.1 Deltaproteobacteria bacterium
GTTGATGTCCGGGCCCCTGTATCCTTTCTCCCCCCGAATGGATGCAGGGGTTCAGGCCTGCAAATCGAGCATCATGGGTGCTTATGAGCTTAAAAATCGGTAAATCTACCGAAGAACTGCCACCGGAGTCCGGTGTCATCCGTAAAGGCTGGCACGGGCGAATCCGGGTGGCACTCGTCTATCCCAATGTTTACAGCGTCGGGATGGCGAACCTTGGATTTCAGCGTGTCTATCAGCTGTTTAACGAGGCGGAACATATTGTCTGCGAACGGGTGTTTTTACCCCAAGACACCCAGAGACAGGTTGCGCTCCGGTCCATTGAATCGGGCCGCCCGCTGTCGGATTTTGATGTGATCGCCTTTTCCATTTCCTTTGAAAACGATTACCCCAATCTGCTGACCATTCTAAAAAAATCCGGAATCGGGTTGCGATCTTCCGATCGGCGCCCTAGCGACCCGCTGGTGATATCCGGCGGGGTTGCCTGCATGATGAACCCGGAGCCCCTGGCGCTGTTCGTGGATTGCTTCCTGATCGGTGAAGCCGAGGCGATTCTGCCCGATTTTCTGCGACGCCTCGAAACCGGTATTCAAAAGGCTGCGTTGCTGAAAATCCTGGCACAAACCGTTCCAGGTGCCTATGTGCCGGCATTTTATTCGGTGACCTACCAGGCAGATGGCACCTTGGCAGCCATGATACCGCCAGCCGATGTTCCGCAGAGAATAACCCGGGTTTTCCCCCCCGACCTGGCCGAGCACGACACCTGCAGTCAGATTTTGTCTGGGAAAACCTCATTTGCCGATACCTATCTGGTGGAAGTATCCCGCGGCTGTCCCCATGGATGCCGGTTTTGCAGTGCCGGCTATATCTATCGCCCGCCGCGATACCGCCCATCCGAACGGCTGACTGCCTGCCTGGTAACCGCTTCCAGCTTGACCGATCAGGTGGGGCTTGTGGGTGCTGCGGTTTCGGATCTGCCGGATTTAAACGTTTTATGTGAAGCGGCCATTGACCGAAATTTGAATTTGCGTTTCAGTTCCCTGCGCGCAGACGCCCTGTCTGCGGAACTATTATCCGCGATGAAGAAAAGCGGTGTTAAAACCGCGACGATCGCACCGGACGCCGGATCGGAAAGAATGCGAAGGGTTATCAACAAAGGACTCGATGAGAACCAGATACTTCAGGCCACTGAGCGGCTCGTCGCCGCCGGCATTTTAAACCTAAAACTCTATTTTATGATCGGATTGCCATCGGAAACGTCGACAGATGTGCTTGAGATTGTATCCCTGTGTAAGCGAATCAAGAACGTATTCTTGTCATCAAGCCGGGCGCAGAAGCGAATTGGCGAGATAACGGTCAGTTTGAATGCTTTTGTGCCAAAGCCGGTGACACCGTTTCAATGGGCGGCCATGGATTCGGTATCTCGAATTAAATCCAAAATCAAAACCGTGCGCGGTGGGCTGAAAAGAATACCCAATGTAAGATTCCAGGCCGAGGCGCCCAAATGGTCGTATATCCAGGCCTTGCTGTCCCGAGGTGATCGGCGTGTATCTGAATTGTTGCTGGCTGCCCATCGATGCCATGGCAACTGGCCGCAAGTGTTGAAGGCCGCCCAAGCGGATTTTTATGCCTTGCGTTCAAGAGATTTCGATGAGACCCTACCTTGGGATTTTATTGACCATGGCGTCGATAAGGATTTTCTCCGGCGAGAATTCAAACGGGCTCTCAAAGGAAAATCCACCGCGCCGTGCCCGGTGGATGATCAATGCAAGGTTTGCGGCGCCTGCCGGTAGTACCCATCCAGAATCGGCATCTCACAGCCCAGGGCGGCGTTCTCACATTTTTTCAATCCTCGGAGGTAAGCGAAGACTCCGATAGGCTTACTATGCCTGCGGTTGAAAAAATGCTGCGGCCTTGCCCTGAACTGTAGGTAAGCGCAGACTCCGAGCTACCAATTCTGGACGGGCACTATGGAAAAATTTGGACGCGTATTCGGATTCTGGGCATTACAGGGCTGCCTTTAGTGGCTGCATTTGGGAATCGATGCTTTTTCCATCGAGGATTACGTTGAGTACTTCGGAGAGTTTTTCTAGGTTGTAAGGTTTCTGGATGAATCCGTTACAGCCCCGGGCCATGATTTTTTTTGCGTCTCCTTTGAGGCTGTAGCCACTTGACAGAAGGACCTTCGCGTCTTTCCGGATATCTTTGATATGCCCAAAGGTCTCACTACCACTCAGTCCCGGCATGATCATATCCAGGATGACCAGGTCAATTTCATGATGACTATTGCTAAAAATATCAAGGGCCTCTTCTCCGCTTAACGCCGTTAACACATTGTATCCCATGGTCTGGAGCATTTCATCGGTCACCTCGACAATGTTTTTCTCATCATCAACGACCAGGATCGTCTCCTTCCCGTTTCGAAGCGGGGTCACGCGGACGGTTTCGGTTTCGGCCTCTTCGGAAGTGGTCGGCAGGAAAATGATGAAAGTCGTACCGTAATCCACACGACTGGTTACTTTTACGGCGCCGCGGTGGTTATTGATAATTCCGTATGCCGATGCCAATCCCAACCCGGTTCCCCGTCCCCGTTCCTTTGTGGTGAAAAACGGTTCGAAGATTCTTCTTTGTACTTCTTCATCCATGCCGACACCGTTATCCGTGACGGAAAGTTTGATAAAATACCCCGGTTCAATACCCAGATCGGCAACATCGCGTTTTTTCAATTTAACGTTTACGGTTGAAATGGAAATCTCCCCGCCATTGGGCATTGCCTGCCAAGCATTGACGTAGAGATTGAGCAGAACCTGTTTTATTTGCCCTTGGTCCATTGCCTAGCGCCGGATATCATTTTGAAGCTTGAGCTTCATTCTGATTTCTTCTTTAGCGCGTCCAAACATATTCGCGGTTTTTTTAATCAACTGATTGATATCCGTCGGTTTCATGTCGTATTTGCCGTCCCGG
>JAFDDL010000618.1 GCA_019310865.1 Deltaproteobacteria bacterium
GTCATCTTTTTCAACATTGTCGAGCGCATCGCCGATTTCAACAATCATGTCCCGATTCATGGCGTTGGACTTTTCCGGTCGGTTCAGTGTGATACTGGCAGTCCCATTGGTATTCTCAAACAGAATGGTTTTATATGCCATAGCGCCCCCCTTCATCGCTTCAAGATATGCACTGCACAAGCCCCGCATTCCAGACCCGCAACTTCTCCGCCCATGGTATGGGCCAGGCCGACCCGGGCGCCGGGATGCTGCCGCTTGCCGGCCTCATCCCTGAGATGCCAGACAATTTCTGCGACCTGGGCCACGCCCGTGGCGCTGACTGGATGACCTTTTGACAGAAGCCCGCCGCTGGGATTGACGGCCGTTTTACCGCCAATTGCCGTCGCCCCTTCATCAATCAACCGGCCTCCCTCTCCCTGGGCGCAAAATCCGAGTTCCTCATAATGCGCAATCTCACTGTAGGTAAAGGCATCGTGCAGTTCGCAAACATCGATGTCCTCGGGTCCCAGCCCGGCTATCTCATAGGCCTGGGTTGCACACTTGGCGGTTAAATCGGAGAGGGCCCAGTCCGCCCATCGGTGCTCGTAATCGCCCATTTTTAAAACAGATGCGGCAACGGTGACCGGTTTGGCGCTGTACTTTTGGGCCATGTCCAGTGGACAAAGAATTACGGCCGCCGCACCGTCACTGTTCGGGCAGCATTGAAGCAGGGTAATGGGATCGCAGATCATCCTTGAGCTAAGGATCGCTTCTTCCGTGAGTTCGTCCTTATACTGTGAGTACGGGTTAAGAGACCCGTTGTGGTGGTTCTTGACGGACACCCTGGCAAACTGCTGTGCCGTTGTGCCGTATTTTTCCATGTGCCGCCGCATGCCAAAGGCGAAATGGGCGGGCATGTTATGGCCCAGCAGTCCAAGAAGATCCCCCGCTTCCGGCGGGATGAGCTTCCCGGCAATGGGGCTTGTGGTCATGGATTCCACACCCAAAGCCAATCCGAAATCATATAGACCCGAAGCAACGGCATGCCATGCCCCCCTGAACGCCGTGGCGCCCCCGGCACAGGCATTTTCCACATTCAACACCTCGATTCCGCTAATTCCAACCTCACTGAGTATGCGTTGCCCCAGCACCGCTCCACCAAACACACTGGAAGCATAAGCAGTCTGGATTTCTTGCCTGTCGATACCCGCATCCACGATGGCCGCCTGAACCGCCTCTTGTCCCATATCCGTTACGGTGCGCCTTGGAAATTTCCCGAAAACTGTTGTTCCGACGCCGATTATAGCTACATCTCTCATCTTTGTTTCCTTTCCATAAAAATTTAAGCGATCGGCCTAAACTTATAGCCCACAACCTCTTTGCCCTTTTCCCGCCAGAGGGTATCGATTACCAGCGTTGTCTCCATACCAACCTTGACGGATTGCGGTTGCCCATCTTTCACCGGGGCCATCACGCGAACCCCTTCGGGGAATTCCACCCAGGCGATGGTAAACGGTGGCTTAAACTTGTGAACGGGCATGTTGACCGTCGTATGGGTATAAATTTTCCCGCCATCTTTGAGATGAGTCACTTCCATGTCGCTACCCGCGCATTCTGTGCAGGCGCTCCGCCGGGGAAAAAACACCTTGCCGCAGGCGGTGCATTTGCCGGCGATCAACGCGCCGCCGTTTTCTTCGGTAAACAGGCCCTCCTGGAAGGCGATGCGCTCGGGTTTGATATCAGATGGCTTTTTCGGTCGAATCTTCATGCCCCTTGCATCATATTTAAAGACACCCCGGCCGGTTTTCCGGCCGTAATGACCCGCAGCAACCAGTTGCTTCATCAATGGGCTGGGACGATATTTATCCCCCCATTCACTACGCAGGTAATTCAGCCCCTTGAGCAGCTGGTCCAGACCGATAAAATCGGCCAGTTCCAGGGGCCCCATGGGATGGCCAAAGGAGAGCTTGGCACATTTGTCAATATCTTCGGCGCTGCCGATACCCTCCCAGAGTACGTTCATCGCTTCGTTTAGAAACAGGGGAAATGCCCGATTGCCCAAAAAACCGGGGGCATCCTTGGCGACATAAAAATCCTTCCCCATTCGGTAAATCACCTCCTTGGCCGTTTTCAATGTCTCCTCTGATGTGTCAAGCCCCGTGATCACTTCCACGCCCTTCATAATCGGGACGGGATTGGCAAAATGCAGGCCGATAACCTTGTCAGACCGCTGGGTGGCCGAGGCGATGGTGGAAATACTGATATTGGATGTATTGGAAGCCAGTATGGTATGCGGCGGGCAAAAGCCGTCGAGTTTGCCAAAAGTCTCCCGCTTTAGATCAAGATCCTCGGGAACCGCCTCTATGACAAGGTCGGCTTCCTTCACGGCGTCTTCAAGATCCACAGATGTCCGAATTCGGCTTATCACATCTGCCGCCTCTTCCTTACTTATTTTTCCCCTTTTGGTCATTCTACCCAGGCTCTTCTTGATGGCGGCAACTCCACGCGCCAGGGTCTCATCGTCGATGTCCATCATGGCGACCTGGTACCCGGACTGGGCAGCCACTTGGGCGATACCGTTTCCCATCAGCCCGGCGCCTAAAACACTGACCCGCTCAATTTTGTGACTTGTCATTCTTTTACTCTCCTTTGCAATTCCACTTATAGAAGTGGTTTTAAAACCACTTCTAATCAAATTTGTTTTTCCCGGCCCCTCCAGTAGGGCTCTCTCAACACGTTCTTGGTTACCTTTCCGAAAGCGTTTTTCGGTAGTTCTTCAAGAAATACGACTTTCCGGGGTTTTTTATAACTCGACAGTCTCGCAGCGCAATACCGAACAATCGAGGCTTCATCTACAACGGCTCCTTGCTTTTTAACGATTGCCGCACAGACCGATTCCCCCCAGACATCATCCGGTATGCCGAACACCGCCACTTCCCGTACTCCCGAATGACCGCTGATAACGCCCTCAATCTCTTT
>JAFDDL010000619.1 GCA_019310865.1 Deltaproteobacteria bacterium
GTTGATTATCCCCGGATACGCCGCAGCCATTGCCGGAGATATGGAAGAGGAGCTCCCCGGTTGGACCGTTACGGTTGGACCACGTGAAGCTGCCCATATACCCGCGTTTCTTAAATCACGGTAGATTTATCGAATAGGAGGATCTATGATACTTATTGGCGAAAGTTTAAATGTTATCTCCACAAAGATCGGCCGTGCTTTCAAGGAGCGCGACCCCAAACCGATTCAGGAAGAGGCGCTGTTTCAAAAAGAAAAGAAGATGGACTACATCGATATCAACCTGGGGCCCGCCAAAAAGGACGGGCATGAACTGATGCCCTGGGTGGTTGAGATGGTTCAGGAAGTGGTGGATGACATACCACTGATATTGGACACGTCCAATATCGCCGCCATTGAGGCGGCGCTTAAGGTCGCGAAACCCTGCGATAAGCCGCATATCGTAAACTCCATCATGTGCCGGCCGGAGCGGTATGAAAAAATGGTGCCCCTCGCTGCTGAGCATAACGCGGATTTTATCGCGCTGCTGTGGGGGCCCGATGGGCTTCCCAGAGATGAGAATGAGCGGGCGGCGCTGTGTGTCGAGCTGCTTTATTTTGCCAATGAAGCCGGCATTCCCAACGAAAAAATATGGGTGGACGGCATCGTTACGCCCGTGAATATTCAGCAACCCCAGGCCATCAGCCTGATGACTTTCCAGGAAATGATACCGGAAATGTCGCCCGGTGCAAAAAGCACCTGCGGACTTTCCAATATTTCCAATGGCGTGCCGGATAATCTGAGAAACATCATTAACCAGACCTACATGGTCATGCTCCAGAAATGCGGTATGGAATCTGTGATTGCCGATCCGTTGGACGACATACTGATCAGTATCGCCAAGGGTAACCGACCGGATATCGTTGACATCATATACGCGGTAATGGATGGCAACGGGCCCGATATGGGTTCGCTGTCCAAGGAACTGCAGGACTATGTAAAAACCGTAAAGGTCATTATTGGGAAAACCTTGTTTTCAGACTCCTGGCTGGAGGTTTAGCTAAAAACAACAAATCACCAGTTGGTTTTCACTTAGGGCTCGCTGTCCTGTGCGAACCCTTGTCCCGAAATAATGAAAAAGCCTTCTCCATACGGGGAAGGCTTTTTTTATGCTGCGGGGGGCTGCTTCAAGTAGTCGGGCAATAATGGATAGACTTTGGCCGGTGCTATCAGGTGTTTTTCACTGTCGACCCACCACCCGGCTTCTTTGACATCAGGATCTGAAAGATCGATGGGATCCATGGGTGTATGCAGTATATTGCCGTCTGCGTCGATGAATGGGACGACAATGGGCCCGACGCTGTCGAGAACATACGCCTGGTGACCGTCCACCAGATAGACAACGCTGCCGGGTGGATATATTCCGATGCACTCAACAAAGGAATGCAATACCAATTGGAGGGTATCGTCCTTTTCGGCGTAACCGCGAACGATGGACGTCACCACACCAATGGGATTGAAAGCGTCCTTGTAACTGCGTTTGCTTGTCATGGCGTCATACATATCAGCCAGTTTGCAGATTTTAACATAAGGTTCAATGGATGAAGGATCCGCTACCGGGGGATAGCTATTTGTCTCACCGGCAACGATGGCGGCATGATGGAGTTTGACCATATCGCAAATCAGGGGGTTGGTAATCTGGTTCTTTTCAAGGACAGCCAGCCCGGCTTCATACGAATGGGTCTTGATCAGCTCAAATTCCGCCGGTGTCAGTTTACCGGTTTTATTCATTATACTATCCGGTATCAACACCTTGCCGACATCGTGGAGGAAAAAACCGATGGAAATATCGTGCAGCATTTTTTTACCATAGTGCCTCCCGACGCTGCCAAGGCCCGAGCTGAATTTTTTCATGATGGCTGTACCAATGGTGCAGACATTGATGGAGTGATTGTACAGATAATCATCGTATGAAAAAATTTCTCTGGTGAGATAAAAAAATGCATTTTCATTTTTGGTTATATAATCAAATAGATCGGTAACAGTGGACTCCACTGTCTGATAATCGAACTGGCCGCCTGTTTTTTTAATGTCGTCAATGACCTTTTTGATGTTTTCCTTGGCTTTACGATATTTTCGGGCCGCCTCTTTTTTCAGTTGTCCGATCTCTTCGACTTTTTCCTTGATTTTCGGTGAGGCGACCGGCATTCGTTTTTTCCCCGGTGCGACCGGTGGGGACTTGTCCATTAGCGCCTGGCCGTTTTTGTCCCACATCCCGCCGGATTGGCCCGGATGAATCGGAACCGCATCAAGACCGCTCTCTTTAATGATCAGCAGAGGCTTCACCGAACGTATCAATACATCGCGCTCAAGTAGCAGCGTCCCATCCGTTCTCAATACGTCGACACCGGTTTTGACGGTTCCCCCCCGTTTGACAATATCAATCAGCTTGTCGAGGGTTATGTCTACTTTTTGGGAGGGCATGTTTGGGATGAATCCTTTCGTCGATCGGTCTAAGCGCTCGCGCAGGAAAGCGAACGGCATTTCCGCCATAAACGCTATCAAAATTATATATTAAAACTTCATTACCACATTCCTTTTTTTTTTCAAACAACGGCCGAAAGGATTTCTCGAAAAAATTATCCTATTTGTGGATGGACACTAGTTATAGACGATCCCCGTCTAACAGCATCTACACGCTCATCGAAATTTCATTGAAAATCGATAATTTGTCTGATATTTTCAAAATGAAATATCCCGGTTGTTCGTCCGATCGTCGCCATTTGGCTACAACCAACAGGACCACTTGGGGCTCGCGCAGGAAAGCGAACCCTTAACCGGGCAAGGAGCGAAAAAAATTGAAAGTACAGTCAAAAGCATTTGAGGTAAACATTTCGGATTACTATGTGGATGTTGAGGTCGATGCACAATACGCAGCGCTGCAGAAAGTGACGTCACGATACTATGGACTGATGGAAGG
>JAFDDL010000620.1 GCA_019310865.1 Deltaproteobacteria bacterium
GCTGTAAAACTTCCGGGTTGACATCTAAAAAAAAATAGTGGATCACACACCATTTGATGCGTTTATATTCTTAGAGGTGGTTTCAAACCCCCATCTAAAGCCCGATCGCTGCGTTTTATAAACATTAATTTTTTAGGGAGAGGTTCTGATGGCTAAAAAATTTTTCACCTCGGTGCTGGCCACCGAGACCAACACCTTTTGCCCTTTCCCCACGGCCTATGAGGATTTCCATTCAGATGCGGCCGGCGCTTTGACGGACGTGGTTGCGTCGGCCTGCGCCGAACGGGGCTACGAATGTGAAGTCGGGCTTGTCGCGTTAGCGGAACCGGCAGGTTTAACCACCGCCTCAGCCTGGACGCGGCTCAAGCGTGAATTTATAAATTCCCTTGAGGCGGCCATGCCCGTGGACGCGGTGACGCTTTGCCTGCACGGCGCCATGGTGGCCGAGGACTGTGATGATTGCGAGGGGGAACTGCTGGCGGAGGTGCGCAAACGGGTGGGACCGGATGTTCCCATCGGTGTCGGCCTGGATGCCCACGGTCACCACACCCAAACCATGACGGATCAGACGGATATCCAGGTGTATTTCAAGGAATGGCCCCACACCGACGTGGCGGAAACCATATTGAAGGCATTTGAACTGACGGTTCGGTCCCTGGAAGGCGAAATAAAACCCCGGATCTCCGTCTTTGATTGCCGCATGGGTACGGGCACCTACCCAACCCAGTGGGATCCCATGAAATCTTTTGTGGACAAGATGCGGGCGCTGGAAAATGAGGATGGCATTCTCAGTGTTTCTCTGGTACATGGTTTTTGTCATGCCGATGTGCCGGAAATGGGCACCAAGGTGCTTGTGGTTACGAACAACCGGCAGGAGAAGGGCGATCAGCTGGCTGCAAAACTGGGCCGGGAATTTTTCAGCCTGCGGGACCGGACCGGACTTCGTTACGATTCTATCGAAGACGGGGTGTCTAAAATCGCCAAGGCCAAAGAGCTGCCGGTTGTGGTGGCCGAGACCTTTGACATTCCGGGCGGGGGCGGTCCCGGTGATTCGGCAGTGTTTATTCGTGCCCTGGTTGATGCGGGGGTGACGGGTGTCGCCTATGCATACCTCTGGGACCCCATCGCCGTGTACGTAGCCATGCGGGCCGGCGAGGGCGTCACCCTGCCCATGCGGCTGGGAGGCAGAATTGGTCCTCTTTCCGGTGATCCGCTGGATATAAACGTGACAGTGGTGCGCCTCTTTCAAGACTTTTCACCGCCGTCCCGAGATGGGGGAACCTGCAGGCTGGGGGATGTGGCGGTTTTGCAAGCGGCAGGCAATCTCATTGCCGTCTCTACCGAACGGGAGGTGGCTATTGAAAGTGTTCATTTTGATCATCTGGGAATCGACCCGGGCAATCAGCGGGCTCTGGTGGTGAAATCCGCCAATAACTTCTATTCGGGTTATACCTCCGTTGCCAAGGATTTTGTCTTTGTCAGCGGGCCCGGCGTCACCGGCAACCCCTTTGAAACCTTTGAATACAAGCGGGTTCGCCGACCCATCTGGCCACTGGACGATATTCATCAACTTTAGAGTTCAAACACTTAGGAGGTAACGTTAATGTATCGCTTTAATAATAAAATTGCGACCAATATGCCGAAAAATCCGCAACAGGCTATCGCCGGATTCCCCGTGGGCATCATCGTGGTGGAAGATACCATGCTGCTTTTGCCGGGGAATGTGGCCAACGCCCAAAGTTTCGATTTCCCCGTCCTGTATGAAGTTCTTGAAGGCATCCGGGCACACCAGGTAATGGCCGGCGAGCCGGCGGTGGGAGAGCGGGTGATCGAGGCTGGGCGAAAGCTAGTGAAAAGAGGGGCTCGGGTGGTTTTAGGGGCATGCGGGTCTTTTGCAAACTATCAAAAACAAACCGCCGCGGCGCTTTCGGTGCCTACTTTTTTAACGGTGATGATACAAGTCCCGCTTATTTTGGCTTCACTGGCGCCGGATCGCAAACTCGGTGTGATCGCCGCCGCCGCTTCCGCATTGACGCCGAAGGTGTTCGATCAATGCGGCATTACCGATCCGGGCAGGCTGGTAATCGATGAGGCCATACAGCTAGAATCCTTCAACCGGATGGGCGACTGTGATGCTGGTTTCGACGCTGAGCAATTGTCCCAAGACATGAAGGGGTTGGCAACAAAGATGGTCGATGCGCATCCGGAAATTGCCGCAATATTGCTGCAATGCAGTGATATGCCACCGTTTGCTGCAGCCATACAGGATGCGGTCCAATTGCCTGTTTTCGATATGACCTCGCTTATTGAATGGGCGGCAAAGGCAGCGCAGAGACGGCCTTATTAATATAACTGGAGAAAACCATGAAATTATTTTCGGCAACACTGCAAACGGAAACCAACACGTTCTCTCCCATGCCCACCGGCGAAAAAGACTTCGACGTGGTACGTTCCAGTGAGGTTAATGAGGAAGACGATGATGGGCAGGGGGCGGTGCCCTTTTGGTATAAGTTGAGCAAGGACCACGGATTTGACTTTACATGGGGATTGATTGCCGGCGCCCAGCCGAGCGGACGGACCGTTCAGGCAGTCTATGAAGCCCTTCGAGACGAAATCCTTGACGCCTTAAAGGCGGCCATGCCGGTGGACATCGTACTGCTGGACCTGCACGGCGCCATGGTGGCCATGGCCCAAGACGACTGTGAGGGAGATCTCATCTCTCGGGTTCGGGACATCACGGGGCCCGAAACAGTCATCGGCGTCTTGCTCGATCCGCATTGCCACCTGACGCATTTGATGATTGAAAAATCAGACCTGATTGTTTTGTATAAGGAGTACCCGCACGTGGACGGTCTGGATCGATCAAAGGAGCTTTTCGAGCTGGCCGTCAAAACCCGGCAGGGGAAGATTCAACCCACCATGGCGGTATTCGACTGTAAAATGGTGAAAACCTTC
>JAFDDL010000621.1 GCA_019310865.1 Deltaproteobacteria bacterium
AAATCTATTGACCTGATTTTACTGCCGGACAGAAATCATCACTACCTATCCCCCGGGGAAACTCAGGGCTGGGCGCATAGAATAGATCATGATATGGCCTATTTCGACGAACATCTTTGACCCACCCCGGGCTCAACTGCTATTGGACACAAGCAAGCTATCAATAATTTGATCTATCATCTTTTTCAGCTGCCTCGGTGGGTGTTTTTCCTTTGGTATAACTATATTATTTGCCATTCCCTCTACCATGGAGGCAAATGCAAATTCGAGGAATTTCAGATCCGCATCGCCCGGCAGGTTACCGTCCTCAACCATCTCCTTCAACCCATCCATATAGAATAGGAGTCCGGCATTATTTATATTCTGTTCGAAGGGCTTCCAGTTTTGCTTGTTGATAAAATAGGCGGCGAACATAATTAAAACGGTCCCTTCTTCCACGTGTTCGTCAGTCAACGGAACCAGGGCGTGGCAAACAGCGCGCAGTTTATCAAGACCTCTTTTACCCTTTGCAGCGGCTTTAGCGCGATCAACGGTCTTGCCGTATAAGAAGTCCTTGGCAAAAAGCAGGATTTCTTCCTTGTTACGGAAATAATGCTGGATAAGGCCTGTGGTGCAGCCAAGCTCAAAGCCAATGTCCTTTATGGCGACGCGCTCTATACCATAACGTAGAAATGCACGTAACGCTGCTTGTGCAATTTCTTCACGTTTTGTCTCGTGATTACCTTGTTTTCTTGCCATGCTTTCGTACCACCTTCTCTGCAATAAGGACCTTATTGTCTAATTTTTATTATTATGCTAATATTTATAAAATTCCAAACTAATTGTCAACCATCAACAACCTTACCGCATGAAATTGTCGGGGAGGCCACCATATTAAAAAGGGTTCAGGGCTCAAAGATTGTGAGCTTACCTCACAATCATGAAACGATGGTTCAAATGACTGGTTACAAATGAAAGGATGGGCACAATGGCAAAGAAACCATTCGATCGGGTGGCGAGGCTGCCGGTCTCACGCAGGGGCTTCATGTCGGCTGCGCTTAAATTCAGCGCGGCATTTTCAATATCAGGTTTGATCAATATCAATGAATTATTTGCATCGAAACTGAATCACCTGAAGTTCCACTCCGATGTTTATGTTTGGTTTCAGGGCGGGCGAGTCAAAAAGCTGACAGCTGGGGATGGCATCTATTATCAGTCTTGCATAAATCCGGAAGGAACATACGTGGTTTTCACTGGCAATTCCTCAGACGTATCAAGGATATGGCGGGCAGATGTGATAACGGGTGAAATTGTTGGGTTAACCTCACCGGAACATGGCGCACGACATCCGGCCTTCTCCTGGGAAAATGACAGTATCGTTTTTGCTTCCGACCGGGCATCCGGCCAGGCACCGGAGCAGATAGAAGATCTGGACAGTAGCGGACTGCCCCCTGAAGGACTTACAGTCAATATATTTGTAATGGGTCGGGATGGAAAGGATGTAAGGCAGATAACGTCGGGTCCGTATCAGGACCAGCGACCCTGTTTCAGCCCTGATGGTAAGACCATCGCGTTCATATCCAATCGATCGGGGCCACCGTTCACGCTCTGGGCAGTCGCTGTGGATGGCAACAACCAACCGCGGCCCTTGACTGAGGCCGTAGCGATGGATGGCAGCCGTCAGGGGGCCTTGTCAGAGCAAGGCCTGGTCTACAGACCATGGTATGCGGTAGATGGCAAGAAAATTTTCGTCTTTGCCGATGTGAACGGTCGACACCGGATATGTTCTATTCCGGCTGAAGGCGGGAAGATAACACCGCTGACAAATGATGACGTTGGGATGAGTCATGGCCCTTTTTCTGATCCGAATGGCAAGAGTCTCCTTATGCATTCCAACCGGGATGGAACGTTTGGTATCTGGGAACTTCCTCTGGACGGGGATACGCCCCGGCGCCTTAATCCACCGGGAATCAAAATGCCAAGCCATGCAACCCGGGCCGGAAACGGCACCATTGCTTTTGATGTAGTAAAATTCAAGGACTAACGAACCTACCTCCCCGTTTCTTTTAAGGGAATTGCGAACACGGCGGCGATGATGACAGCGCCTCCCATGAAGATGAATCCGGCCAGGTTGGAGCCTGTGACATCAATCAGCTTTCCGGTTATAATTGGTCCCAGAAAACCCGATACACTTTGAAATATCATCATGAAGCCCACGGCCGTTGCCGCCAGTTCGGGCCCTATTTCCTTCATTTCAATTGGCATGGTGAACAACACGGGGGCCAGGGCGCCGATGCCGGCTCCTGCAATGATGAGCATCAATATCAGGGGGGGGCCGCTCAAGCTCGAATAGGTGAGGACGCAAAGGCCGGAAACGGCTGTGCCGATGATAAGAATCGGTTTTCGGCGGCCGATTTTGTCGGAAATCCGTCCGCCAACAACATTGAATATGACCGACACGGCCATAAAGACAGCGGCGAGTTCTCCCGCATGGGCGAGCCCCCTTTCCTGAAAGCTGATGGGAAGAAATGCCCCTAACGGCATAAATCCCAACGTCAGGAAGCAAAATAGAGCACTCATCAACCATATGTCTTTCACCTTCGATACCAGTTTGAAGTTATCAAGTAGGCGCGGCTTTTTTTCCGGGTGGGGCGTTTCCTCCTTTGGATCTCTGTATACAAGTATCCACAGGATGCCGCCCGCGAAAACAACCGCGCCCATGGCCAGCATCACCCCTCGCCACCCCCCCAACGCAGGAGACAGCAGGCTGGCCGCCGTCGCCGTGGCGATGGCGGCGCCCAAACCAGCGCCGGCCATGCTGATGCCGTTGACGAAGGCAAGTTTATCCAGAGGAAACCACTGCCCAAACACCTTCGGAATACTGGGCATCATGACATTGAACCCCACGCCGATAGCGAACATGCAGGCAATGAGTTCGAAAGGGGTGTCCACCATCGCCCGGAGCGCCCCGGCCG
>JAFDDL010000622.1 GCA_019310865.1 Deltaproteobacteria bacterium
GATCAACTGCCTTACGTGGCGGTCAAAGAGTCCGTGTTTCCCTTTGATCGGTTTGAAAATGCCGATGTTTTCCTGCGCCCGGAAATGCGCTCCACCGGCGAGGTCATGGGCATCGATCAGCGCTTCGGCGCAGCGGTTTTCAAGGCATTCCAGTCCACCAATATTTCCGTCGCCCACACAGGCGCCGTCTTCGTCAGCGTAAACGACAACGATAAGAATCGGATGTACCCAATCGCCGAAGGGCTCTATAAACTCGGTTGGGAGCTGGTGGCAACCAGCGGGACCGCAGAATATCTCTCCAATCGCGGAATACCGGTTCGCACCATCCTAAAGGTAAGCGAAGGAAGGCCCAACATTATTGATGAAATTAAAAACGCCAATATTCAACTTGTCATCAAAACGCCCATGGGGCAACGCTCGCGAAAGGACGAATTCACTATCGGGCAAGCGGCGATCAAGAACAAAGTTCCCTTTATCACGACCCTGTCGGCTGCGGAAGCGATTCTGCGGGGAATCAAGACCCATCAGAGAAGGCCATTCGACTATAAATGCCTGCAAGAGTATCATAAAATGAAATAGGGGGTCGCATCTTAATTATTAACTATTGGTTTCAAAAAACCAATAGTTAATAATTAAGATGCGACCCCGATCGGCTCGACCCCGATCGGCTATTGTATCGCTGTTTGCAGTCATCAAGGCATTGGTCACATTCTTTCGTATCTTTTTGTCCGGTTTTGCAAAACTCGATAAATTCCTGAATCCAATCGTCACCGGTTCTGGGACATCGGAACAGGAATTCCACGAAACAAACGAGCCGGTTGATGGTGACCTCATCAATCGCATGCTCCATCCGGCAGGCGCCGGCCTCTGCTGTTTCTTCGTCCAACTGCAGCACCCGTGAGAGAAACCCCTTGAGCACCATATGGCGGCGCGTGACGGCTTTGGCGATTCGGGCGCCCTTGTCCGTCAGCGTGATAAAACTGTACGGCTCGTAGTTGATCAGTTTCTTTTCCACCAGATTTTTTAGTGCGCCGGTCACGGAGCCGCGTTGGATCCCCAACTTTTCAGCGATGTCCTTGGCCCGGGCAACCTTGTGTGCGTTCTCCAAGTCCAGAATCACTTCCAAATAATTTTCCAGGCTTTCAGACAGTTGCAGATTATAATCCATGGAATCTCCATTCATAATTTCACCCGCACTCTACACAACCTTACATATTAAGTCAAACAAAATAATGCTCATTTACTCAAATTTTATTGTTGACAACTTAAATTGTTTGCTATAACTAACTTATGCTATTTTGATATTCGAACCGGTTTGTCGTTTCACCACATAAAACAATATGACACCATAACGCGTTACAGTTCGGGGAATAATGATGGGTATCCGCAACATGCGACAGATGGAAAAAAACCAGTCCGGCACGATCAAAGCGATCCATGCACAAGGTGAGCTTGGACGGCGCATCCGGGACATGGGCCTTGTGCCGGGGACAATGATCACCATTATGGGGCGTGCTCCCCTGAAGGACCCGGTGGCGCTCAGGCTGATGGGATTTACGCTCACGCTTCGAAACAGTGAGGCCGACTATATCGAAGTTGACGTGGAGGATTAGATGCGCATAACCATCGCATTAGCAGGAAATCCAAACGCGGGAAAAACCACCTTGTTTAATGAGCTCACCGGCGCCCGGCAACACGTGGGCAACTACCCCGGCGTAACGGTCGAGAAAAAGGAAGGTACCTATATCGATTCGGATCGAAAGCTTCATATTGTCGATCTTCCCGGCACCTATTCCCTGACGGCTTATTCACTGGAAGAGGTCGTGGCCAGGGAATACCTGGTAAATGAAAAGCCTGCAGCGGTCATTAATATTGTCGACGCCTCCAACCTGGAACGAAACCTGTATCTGACGGTTCAGTTTCTGGAACTTGGGGTACCCCTTTGCATTGCTCTCAATATGATGGATGTGGCCAAAAGCAGGGGCATACAAATTGACGACACCAAACTGTCCCAGCTTCTGGGAGTGGATGTCATACCCATGGTGGCTCGAAATGGTACCGGGAAAAAAGAGATCATGGCGGCATCGGATACCGTGTCATGTACATTGGGCACTTGTCCGACATTTAAAATAAGCTATGGCACGGATATCGATGAGGTGTTGACGGAATTGACCGGCCTTATCGAGGCGCACCAGTTTCTGACCGATACCTACCCGGCCCGCTGGGTAGCATTAAAATACGTCGAAACCGATGAGCAGATTCAAAAACTCGGAAAAGCCGCCGACCCGGCGCTTTCTGAAAGGTTTGAAAAGATCATCGAACGCCTTGCCGATCACCTCCAGGAGACACTGAACACCTACCCGGAAGCCCTGATCGCAGACCATCGGTATGGATACATCCGATCCATTATCAAACAGGGCGTCATGACGTTTCAACAGAGCCAGGATAGACTCTATATGTCCGATAAGATAGACAAGGTCGTCACCAATCGATTTGCCGGTCCCATTATCATGGCAGCCGTCGTATTGGCTCTCTACCATTTCGTCTTTACCTATTCACAAGCGCCGGTAAGCTGGCTTGAAGGTCTTTTTGGATGGATCGGCGCCCTGGCGGAAACACACCTGCCTGATGGGTTGTTAAAATCCCTGATTGTTTCAGGCATCGTCGGCGGGGTTGGCGGTGTTTTGGGTTTTGTTCCCCTGATCATGTTCATGTTTTTCGGTATCGCGCTTCTTGAAGATTCCGGGTATCTTGCACGGGTGGCGTTCATGATGGACCGGGTATTTCGTATCTTCGGTCTCCATGGCAGCTCCGTCATGGCTTTTATCGTATCCGGCGGCATCGCAGGCGGTTGCGCGGTTCCCGGCATCATGGCCACAAGAACCCTGAAGTCACCCAAAGAACGGTTGGCAACCCTGCTCACCGTACCATTCATGAATTGCGGTGCCAAA
>JAFDDL010000623.1 GCA_019310865.1 Deltaproteobacteria bacterium
TGCTGGAATGCATCTGTCGAAAGGAACGTGCGCCGACATGCCCGACAGAATCTATCAAGCTTGTCCCAAGACCCGAATCCCAATGTGACAAACCACCTGCCGATATGATGGAGTGGTATGCTACGCGTGCGGCCATGCGTGAAATGAAGAAACTCGGGATTTCACGGCCACAAAGACATCCCAGTAATTTGTGAGGATTCCCAAAATACTGGGAAATAGTTGTCTTTCGATCCCATCTTCGCACTTACGAATACTAATAACACCTCCCCTATAATCAGATAGTTACCTTACTATTATCGCGTCACTCCTGGTTTGGCACATGGCATGCATAGGGATAGAAGTACTTGATTCATCAGAATGAAGCGTACTTATCGATGATACAGACCAGGTATCCTTAAATATAGGAGGTCGATCGATATGAAAAACAGAAAGTTTAAAAAAATCATACGGCACACCCAGGCTGTTTCCGGATTAGCTGAAATTAATTTCCGGCGACTTCAATAAATGAGTAGGGCATTAGCATGGCAGCGTTGGAACATCTTTTTTCACCCATAACAATTCGAAATTGCAGGATTCGGAACCGAATTCTTCAGTCGGGTCATATCACGGGTTTTGCTAATAAGACCGGCCTTCCGACTGAACGACATGTTCGTTACTATGAAAGACGTGCCAAGGGGGGAATAGGCCTTATCTGTACGGAGGCGATGCCTGTCTCGCCACACGGCTGTATGGTACCCGGACATATGATTGAGGCCTGGCGGGATGAAACCATTCCTTTGTTTCGCAAGATCAGTGATGCGGTTCATGCCCATGGCACAAAAATTTTTGCCCAGGTCTGGCATAACGGCAACCAAGGCAACTCGCTTTTTAGCATGGTAAATACACAGTCGTGCTCAGATGTTGTATCTCCTGCTCAATCTGAGGTGCCGGATATTCTGGACGATGATGGCATCCGGAAAGTGATCGGGGAGTATGTGCAGGCCTGCCTCCGTCTTAAGGAGGGGGGGTACGATGGCGCAGAGCTCCATTTCGCGCATGGATATCTTCCCCAGCAGTTTCTTTCGCCACTTACGAATCTACGAAAAGATAAGTATGGCGGGAATTTAGAAAACCGGATGCGGTTTGGCCTGGAGCTCATCGCTGAGGTGCGTGAGGCAGCAGGCGACGATTTTGTTTTGGGGCTGCGCGCTAGTGGGGATGAGTTGATGCCGAATGGACTGAACTTTGAGGCCATGAAGGAGATTATACCAATTTGGGCTCGAACGGATGCAATTGATTTTCTAAATATAAGCGTAGCCACATACAAAACGGCTATGTTCTGCGTTCCTCCTATGATGGTTCCCCCTAGACCTTTTGTTTATATGGCAGCTAAAATAAAGCAGCGTGTGGATATCCCGGTCTTTGCCGCTATTCGAATCAACGATCCGGTAATGGCCAACGAGATCATCAAGAATCATGAGGCTGACATGGTGGTCATGACACGGGCAACGATCTGTGACCCGGATTTGCCGAATAAGGCCAAGGAGGGGCGCCTAGACGACATTCGACAGTGTATGGCCTGCAATGAGGGATGCTGGGAACGAACAACGCGCAATGTGGAAATCACCTGCACCCAGAACCCTGAAGCAGGAAAGGAGGGTGTCTTCCAGATTATTCCCGCAACCAATCCGAAAAGGGTCATGGTCGTTGGCGGCGGTTGTGCAGGCATGGAGGCTGCCGTCATTGCGAAACAAAGAGGCCACAAAGTAGTTCTCTATGAGAAGGCAGGGGCGTTGGGAGGTGCTGTCCTTATTGCTTCAAGGCCCCCAAGTCGGGAAGAATTTGGCCGGACCGTGCGCTTTTTGATTCATGAGCTTGAAAGACTCGCAGTGCCGGTGCATTTGGATACCCCGGTAACGGTCTCATTGGTGGGACAGGAGGATCCGGATGTTGTCATTGTTGCCACGGGAGGGACCACGATTAATGATCCCAGCCCACATGTCGTGGGGCCGGACCTGAGCATAGAAATCGAAAATGGTGCGAGCGTTGTTACAGCCGAAGATGTTCTACAAGGAAATGTGGAAACAGGCAACAAGGTTGTCATTGCGGACTGCCAGAGTCACATGAAAGGACTCATTACCGCTGAGTTCCTTGCAGACCAAGGCAAAGACGTCACCGTGATTATGCCCTTACCACTTAGATTTCTCACACAGAACGCCTATGACATGGATTCGATCACACACGGCATCCAGATCATGAACCTGACAAACAAAAGAGTTAAACGCATAACCGACTTTGAGGTAAAAAAAGCGATGCCTGGAAAGGTAAACATACGTAACATGTTCACGGGAACAGAAGAGGACATGGACACGGATACCCTGGTTACCTCATACTGCCGCAAGGCCAATGCCAAGCTCTATGAGGATCTAAAGGGGAGGGTGAAAGAGGTCCACAAGATAGGTGACTGCTTAGCACCACGCCGTGCCATCAATGCTATCTATGAAGGTTACAAAGTAGCGATGGAGATCTAAAAAACAAAGGCTTGACCTCATGAGGAGCGGGGTTGTCAGGAGATTTTAAATGAAAATGGACGTGTCAAAACAGTGGGTTGTTAAATTGCTTACATTTTGCTGTATTATCTTCTGTTACGCCGAATGGGGCCAGGCCGTCGATTCGAAATCCCCGGAAGCGTTACTGAATACAAAAGATATACGAGAAAATATTTTTGCCTCAGCGGTCATATCTAAAACCGAATATATAATGGTTGGAAGCAGAGGCAAGATTTTTAGGACGGAAAATAACGGAAAAAAATGGAAAAAAATAGATGGCAACGTCCGAAAAAACCTTTATTCCGTATCATTTCCAGACCCGATGAATGGATGGATATCAGGACAATCCGGTGTTATTTTGCGAAGTCGTGACGGCGGAAGGACTTGGGAAAAACAGCGGAGCGGAACAGATAAGTATCTTTT
>JAFDDL010000624.1 GCA_019310865.1 Deltaproteobacteria bacterium
GCCGGTGAGCTTATCTTCCTTGACATTGAACGGTTCCTTGGTGTTGCGATTATTTACGATCTCGAGTCCCCAGAAATGACCGATGCCCCGCACATCTCCCACGCAGTCATGGCGATCGGCCAGTTCGTAGAGCCGTTTTTTCAGATGGGCACCAACCGTTTCGAGTTGGCCGGAGCCTTCCAGTTTCTTGTATTCTGCTACGGCTGCCGGCACCACCGACAGGCACAGCGCATGGAAGGCGTAGGTATGTCCGTGGCAGAAAAGATTGTCTTCAAAATAATCAGCCACCGGCTGGGTGACCGCCGTGATCCCTAAAGGCGTGTAAGCACTGGTGCAGCCCTTTGCCATGGTCATGATATCGGGCGTTACATTCCAGTGCTCCATGGCAAATGCTTTACCGGTGCGAAACCAACCGGACATGACTTCATCGGCGATGAGCAGCACGCTGTGTTCGTCACAGATTTGACGTACGATGGGAAAATATTCCGGCGGCGGAACAATCCGGCCGTTGGTGCCCACCACGGGCTCCACGATCATGGCCGCCACATTGCCCTCCTCTTTGATCATATAGTCCAGATACCGGGCGCATTGAATGTCGCAGGCGGGATAGGTCAGGTTAAAAGGGCAGCGGTAGCAATAGGCATCCGGTGCAAAGCGCACGCCCTCCACGCAGTAGCCGACCTGTTCCATTGGGATGCGACGGGGGTCTCCGGTAAATGCCATGCCGGCAGGTGTGGCGCCATGGAATGAGTGATAACGGGAGATCACCTTGTAGGCCGGTTTTTTCGACAGGCGGGTAATGGCCAGTGCTGCATCATTGGCCTCGGTGCCACTGGTGGAAAAAAAGAATTTGGTCAGCGGTTCGGGTAACACCGACCGAAGTGCCGCAACCGCCTCCAGGGCGATTTCGGTAGTAAAGCCGGGCGCCACATAGGATAGCTTTTGGGCCTGTTTGACGATTGCATCCACCAGCGCCGGGTGTTTATGCCCCAGATTGGAACTCATCAACTGGGATGAAAAATCAATATAGGGTTTACCAGTCGCGTCATAAAAATAGATGCCTTCGGCATCGGTTATCAACATGGGGGCCTTCCAGTTTTTCTGCTGGTTCCAGGTCCCGAAGGTGTGGGCGGCCAATTCCTGGACCCTGTCTTGGATTGATGGCATGGGAAGTCTCCTTAAATTGAATCCAGAGTGGATAGATGTTTAATGTGCTTTTTGGCCAACCGCTTCAGGTGACGGGCCACCTCGGGCTGGGCCTTCAACTTGACGGCGGCGGCCTCGTAATAATCCCGTGCCTGCTGCTCCAAGCGCCGTATGGCCGATAGAACATCGTCCATCGTCATATCTTCAGTAAACGCCTGCCGGAGGTCATAAGGCTCAGTGTTGAAGCCGGAAACCGCCTCCAGGATCATCTCCGTTACATTCTCACGACGAATCCGCTGCACGGTTTTGATGAATTTGGCAACGTCATCCACAAAGGTTTGCAGCTGGGCACCCACATCGGCACAGTCCGGGTGCTGGGCCGCTGCCCGAAGAAATTGCTGATCATGGACTTCAAGCTGTTCAGCGAAAGTCATGATGCTACCGAAATTTTTCAGCTCCATGAAAGACTCCTGTAATGAACAGGGCAGTTCGCCCCGTTTGATCGTTTCTAAAGCCAGCGCTCGATGACCACCTTCGTGTCGGTGAAGAACTGAAAAATCTCCTGTCCGTGCGCTTTGATATCACCGAACATGGAGTTTCCGTACCCACCAAAGGGAAAATAGGCCATGGGCGCTGCAACACCGATATTCACCCCAACCATACTGGGGTTGACACGATATTTGAACTCCCGGGCTGCAGGGCCGCTCTGGGTATAAATGCAGGCGGCATTCGCGTAGTTGCGCGTATTGACCAGGTCGATGGCCGCTTTGAGGTCATCACAACGGATCACGCTGACCACCGGACCGAAAATCTCCTGGCCGGCGATGGTCATTTCCGGCGTTACCCGATCAAAAATGGTGGGACCCACGAAAAATCCATCGGGTAATTCGGGGACTGCCACGTCGCGACCATCCAGCACCAGTTCCGCTCCTTCTGAAATACCGGTTTCGATAAAGCCCAACACCCGCTCCCTGTGGGCAGCGCTCACCACTGGCCCCATGGTGGTTTGGGCGTCCAAACCATCGCCGGTTTTCAGCGCCCGGGCTTCGGTGGTAAACCGCTCAATCACCTCGTCAGCCGCGTCCCCCACCGGGGCCAAAATGGAGCCGGACAGACAGCGCTGACCGGAACAACCATAAAAGGAAGTGATCAACGATGGCATCGCATTGTCCAAATCCGCATCCGGCATGACGGCCACAACGTTCTTGGCGCCACCCAGGGCCTGGACCCGTTTGCCGGTTTCGCCACAGCGCTTATAGATATACTGGGCAGTGGGAGTCGAGCCCACAAAGGAAATCCCCTGGATATCGGGATGGTCCAGCAGACCGTTGACCACGTCCCGGGAACCATGGACCATGTTCACCACCCCTTCGGGAAGGCCGACATCATCCAGAATCTCGAAAATCTTGGTCTGGGTCATGGGAACCTGTTCGGAGGGCTTCACGATGAACGTGTTGCCTGTTACCAGTGCATAAGGCAAAAACCACCAGGCCACCATGGCCGGGAAGTTGTATGGAACGATGGCCGCAAACACCCCCATGGGCTGTCGATGGCCGTAACAGTCGATCCCCTTGGCGATATCCTCCAGGGTGTAACCGCACATGAGTGTGGTGACCCCGGTGGCGTGTTCCACGTTTTCGATCATGCGCCGGACTTCACCGCGTGCTTCATCGATGCATTTTCCCTGCTCACGGGTCAGGGTCATGGCAATCTCTTCGAAGTTTTCCTCGAAGGCCTCCTTGATCTGAAAAAGGTATCGCGCACGGCTCATGGGAGGCGTCTCCCGCCATTCGTCAAACGC
>JAFDDL010000625.1 GCA_019310865.1 Deltaproteobacteria bacterium
GTAGGTATTCATTTTCCATCATCACACCACATTGGGGGCAGTAATACTCGATCAGCCGACAAAAATCAGGATCTGGACAAAAACTGTACGCCTGGCCCTCCACAAGCGGTGGATGAACCGATTCAAGAGCGCGTTCGGTCACAAGACACCCTTTTTTTTTACTCTCCCTTGCGCTGATGAGTACCTCACCGCATCGCTGACAGCACCAGTTCTCGGTGGCCGGATCGATTTCCAGATACTCAGTTATCCTGATTTTCATGTTTATACTCCCTCTAAAACAGCATTTTTGTAAGGATCAACGGTCATTCGCCACCCCGTTGACACATAAATTGTTGTGTGTGCTGATTCGACCAGGGCAGGTCCCATAATGCCATGGCCGTTCGAGAGCTTTTCGCGATCATACACGGGGACCTCCGCATACCCGGTTTCCATGAAAACTTTCCGGACACCTTTTTGCGCGACTTTGGCATCGTCGTTGACAGGGTCCACTTTTTCGATTTTATAATGGGCAACCTGTGCCCGGACCATTAAGCTTACGGTATTTATGATCAGCGCTCCGGGCAGAACCTCGCCTACTTCCTTGATAAGCGCAGCGAGTTTGTCCGGGTCTTTGTAAAAATCAGTATCAACGGCCACCTTGATCTCAGAGCCACCCGATTCAGTCTGCACCAGAAGCTCGAGGCCGGAGACGACCTGATCATGGGAAAACCCTTCTCCGCGCATGTCCCGGTCGGCTTCACGCCACATTTCCGATACGGCTGAGTCAATTTCCGATAGGTCTGCCGCCATGGTAAGCGGTTTATTAACACGACGATAATACAGATGCCCCACATCCATGTTGGATGATGAAAAAGCAGAAAAAACAGCAGAAAACGGTGTGATGACGATTTTTTTCAAGTCGGCTGTTTCGGCGATACCGCAACAGTGGGCTGGACCTGCTCCTCCGTAAAACACGAGAAGCGGATCCGCATCACCTCCCATATCCTGTTTTTGTCGATTGACCGCCATTCCCATGGCCCTGTCAATCTGCTTCTTGATTTCAAGGGCAGCCGCTTCAACAGAAACCCCCAATGGTTTGGCCACTTTCTTTTCCATCACATCCATGGCCTTATCCTTGTTGAGCTTCATTTGCCCGCCTAAGAAATATTTCGGATCCAGGATTCCCAGGGCCACATCCGCATCGGCAACAGCGGGTTCACTGCCACCCAAGTCAAAGCACACCGGGCCGGGTAGGGCACCGGCGGATTGGGGCCCCACCTGAAGTTGGCCGTCGTTAACCGACGCGATGGATCCGCCGCCGGCACCGATGGCACGAATGGCAATCATGGGCACGTTCACCGTGAATCCTTCCACATCCGGTCTGAGCATGTAGCTGGGCACCCCGTTTTTCACATAACCAATGTCAAAGGAGGTCCCCCCCATATCGGCTGATATGAGATCGGATTGCCCATAGAGTTCACCGATCAGACGCGCCCCGAGAAGTCCGGCTACCGGGCCGGAGTTATAGGTATTAATGGCGCGGGTTCGTGCCACACGGGCAACGGCGCCGTTGTTGTGAACGATGAACAAGTTTTTCTGATACAGGCGACGTCTTAGCTCTTCGCCGGCCTTATACAAAAGGCGAACGAGCTTTGCATGAATATAAGCGTTTAACACGGCCGCATTCACACGCTCCAATTCGCCGGACCGCCCGGATATATCGGATGAGAGAAATACCGGAACGGATCCTAAAAAATCACCGGGATACTCCTGCTTCACCACCTTTCGAACCACGCGTTCGTTGGCAGGATTGAGCTCGGAATTGGTCAGGGCTACGACCAGGCACCGGGCGCCTCTGTCGATGAGGCGCTGGGCTTTTGCCAACGCGTGGCTCTCATGGACTTCTTTTATCACCTCACCGGATTCCGATACCGCCTCATCAATACCGGCAATCATGTCTTCGGATACCAAGGGAGATTTTCCTTCCGTATCTTTGGTGGGGGCCAATGCCTCATTGCCGGATGTCAGCAGAAGCCCTATTTTGCTGCCGTCACGCTGGATAATCGTGTTGGTGCCGATCGTATTTGAAAAGCGTATAATTTCCGTGTCGTAGAGAAAGTCTTCAACGGAAACGCCGAAACAATCCGCACCGGCCTCGATGCATTTTAGAAAACAGACGGTCAAGTCGTGCGGCGTTGTGGGGACTTTCACCATTTCCACGTGATCATCACCTACGAAAAATCCGTCTGTGAATGTACCCCCGGTGTCAATGTCTATCGTGTATTTCATGAAGTTCCCTCATTTCATATCTTTAGGATCCTCAGTACCGGTAATTCCGTATAATACAAAGGAGACAATCTCATCCGAAACGTCTTCAATACCGAGACGCCCCTCGGGCCGGTACCATCGCAGTTGCCAATTGATTACGCCCAATATATTAAACGCCTGAATAGCCAGATTGTCATTTTTGACAATACCCAGTTTTTTCAAATCCTTAAGCTCGTTCATGTATATTTCGAATATTTCCCGTTGTATCTGTAGATTGAGTTCAAGGATTTCGGGTGTCATGTGTTCTTCATCCAGGAAAAATATCTTGTTTTCTTTCCAGTATTCCGCGCAGAGATTGGAGTGGGTTTTTATGAGAAGCTTGAACTTGGAAAACGAATCAAGATCTTTTTCAGATACCGCTCTTAGATGAGTGAGAACACCCATACTTGCTCGTTTGACGATCTCGAGCATCAGCCCGTCTTTATTCCCAAAATAATGGTAAATATTGGATATACTCATCCCCATTTCGCGCGCAATGTTTCGAATGGAGGTGCCCTTGAAACCCTTGGATGAAAAAAGATCCGTTGCGACATCTAAAAGACGTTCTTTATTGGCCTGTTGCGCCTCTCCCATAATACTCCCCGTTACATGCGAGTATAAGAACCAAGTACAGAAAAACGAATTTTGCCTTCAACAA
>JAFDDL010000626.1 GCA_019310865.1 Deltaproteobacteria bacterium
CCAATATTTTTATAATGCTATACAAAATTTGATTTGAAGGCTAATTGGTCCCACATACTGGGCGAACAGGGAAACCGGTGTAAATCCGGTGCGGTCCCGCCGCTGTAATTTCGCTCTTGCCGTGCCATCGCGGGAGGAGGACCTTCACAACCTTGGTGTGCCACTGTGGCGAAGCATCGTTATGGGAAGGCCGTTGTGAGGGCGAACGAGCCAGAAGACCTGCCGAATAGCTTTCTGACTTGGTGTGATGGTAAAGCCCCAAGCTGATGTGTGTTGTCTAATCAGCTTGGGGCTTTTTTTATAGTCGGGGTAACCCGATTCTAATCGGTCTGCCTAATCACCTGCCGTGAGGCGCGTGAGTGGGATGCCAATGGGTGAAAGTTTTTGTAATTATTGAAAGATTATAATGGAGACGTGATGGAGCAAATAATGGAAATAGGAAAAGTCATCCAGGCCATAAAACCGGTTGACCAGGCCCTGCGTCCTTCCGCCCAGCACAAGATAGACAATAAAACAAAACCCCTGGGCGCTCTTGGCAAGATGGAGGAACTGGCCGTTCAGATGAGTCTCATTCAAAAGACCCTTAATCCGGACATTCGGCGAAAGGTCTTGCTGGTCTTTGCCGGCGACCATGGCATCACCGAAGAAGGTGTGTCCGCATACCCATCGGAGGTCACACAGCAGATGGTGACCAATTTTCTCAATGGCGGGGCTGCCATCAATGTGTTGTGCCGTCATCATGACATCGATATTCGCATTGCGGATATGGGCGTGAAGGCCGATTTTGAAGATCATCTTCTGCTTTTCCAGAAAAAGGTCCGAAAAGGCACCCGAAACTTTGCTTTAGAGCCTGCCATGACCAAAACGGAGCTTCATGATGCTGTCTTGAACGGCATGGACGTCTTCTTTTCGGAATCCGAAAAAGCGAAAATCGATATTATTGGTCTGGGAGAGATGGGAATCGGAAATACCACTTCGGCCTCGGCGATTATCAGCACAGTGACGGGGATTACACCGGCCCAGACCACGGGACGTGGTACGGGGGTTGACGACCAAGGGCTCCAGCATAAAATCAATGTCATTGAAAAGGCATTAAAATTCCATCAGCTTGATGCGAAAGACGGATTTGAGATCCTTCAAAAGATCGGTGGATTCGAAATTGCCGGCATGGTGGGTGCCGCCCTGGCTGCGGCATCGACACAGACCGCCATTGTGCTAGACGGCGTTATTTCCACCGCAGCGGGTCTTGTCGCCTATTTGATCGAACCGGCCATCGGGGCGTATTTCATCTCCGGCCATAAATCCTTTGAGGTTGCCCACAAAGCGGCACTGGATCACATGAATCTCAGCCCACTCATGGATTTCAACATGCGACTGGGTGAAGGCACCGGCGCCGCTTTGGCCATAGAGATCGTTGCGGCTGCCTGCCGGGTGATGCGGGAGATGGCATCTTTTGATGAAGCCGGGGTGTCTAAGAAATCCGACGCGCTTTAGATGAGCTAGGTTCGTGCCCCCTCTTTGCTATACAGGGCTATCCGGCCATCAGAAGTGAATCGATATTTTAAGGGTATCGTCATTTGAAGTGTTTTCAAAAAGTTGTCTCGATGCTTTAATTTGAAATTAAGGCTGATGGTGATTTTCTCCAGGCGTTTGTCTTTAATAACGATTTTGTTATCGAGGTATCGGTTGATCTCATTAATGACATCAGCCAATGGCTCGGTGTTAAACATCAGTTTGCCGTTTCGCCAGGAATTAACCTTTTCCGTGTCAACAGGTCTGATCTCATAGACTGTTTCCACCTCATCAACAGTGATTTCTTGACCGGAGGTGACAACCCCATGAGGGAAAGAAGGCGGCGCATTGCTTTCGCGGGAAAGGACTTGATGCGCTGGTTCCGGCCTTAGGACCGGGGCGTCGGACATTTTCCCTGAATCAGTCAGAAAATTTTCACCATTCGAACTGACAAGTACGCTTCCTTTGGTGACGGCAACGGTTATCTTACCTTTTTTTTCTTTCGAGATGTTAAATTCCGTACCCAAGGCTCGCACAACGGTTCTACCGGAAGTAACGATAAAGGGTCGATCCGGCTCGTGCTTGACGGATATAAAGGCACGGCCTTGCTCAAGCTCAATTCGACGGAAATTTCCGGTAAAGTGAGTCGAAATAAGGGTTTCTGAGTCGAGATGGATCATGGAACCATCTTCAAGGAAAACAGAGCTCAGCTGACCCGTAACCGTTGCATAGGTTTTTTGTGGATTAACGTCGGGCCGGACGAACCATATCCCCGTTACGATCGCACAGAGCGCCACCGCCGTTGCAAAAGATCGAATTGCGAAAGAAGGGATGCGAAATGCTTGGAATCGCTTTTTGTGAGAGGGCGCCTGTTTCCTGTCCGGGCTTTCTATTATATCGCGCATCACCAGGGGATGTTTCTTTATTACATCCGAACCCTCCCAGATAGCAGCCATTAATTCAATTTTTTCCTTATGGATGGGATTCTTGGCCAACCAGCTGCGAAATCGATTGTAGGTTCCGCGCGTTATGGATTTCTCTTTAAACCGCAATAGCCACTCACCGGCCTCGGTCAGCGCTTTGTGGTTGGGATCATATGGATTTTTAGAATCTCGTTTCATATGCATTTCTCTAATATTGTACCGAGTTGGACCAAGACATAAGAAATATGCCGCCTCACCGTACTCCTTGATATACAGAGCTCCTTAGCGACTTCGTCGTATGTATAACCCTTAATACGATTAAGCACGAATGCTTTCCGGCAATCCGCCTCGAGAGAATCGAGCACTTTGGTAAACATTTCAATCCCCTCTTTTGATTTTACAATTTCCTCGGGGGATGCCGCCCGCGATGCAAGTTGGATATCATCCAGTGGAATATGCTTATCCATGGCACGCGAGCGCCTGCTCCGGAGCCGGTCTATTAA
>JAFDDL010000627.1 GCA_019310865.1 Deltaproteobacteria bacterium
GGGTTCATTGTCATTGTCATCCAGGGAATACCATGCCACCGGCAATTTGTGGCGATCTATCCACAGGCAGGCCAGCGAGGTTTTACCGGATCCGGCCGGGCCGGTTATCAAAGCCAGCCGCTTATCCTTCCCCTTCTGTAAAGAACCGACCAGTTGTGGTCTGTCCACCATGTGAGTTCTCAGGGATGGAATCGCAATTTTCGTTTCTATCAACATGGTGAAAAAAGCGTTTTATTTCGTAACATGCCGGATAGTCGGATTTGTATCGTTTTCGGTTTGTCAGAAAGGGGTCAAGTCCGCTCTTGACCTTTTTGCTTGATAATGATAGCGAGCTCGCATTATGTCACGGCCACTTCGAATTGAATTTCCAGATACATGGTACCACACCATGAAGCGCGGAAGACGGGCTGAGAATATTTTTCGGATGCCCAGGACTATGTCATGTTTACCGATTAAAACGACAACCCCGATTTTCGAATGGCAATCCCTTTTAGAATTTCAATGAAAAATTTAGCGGCAATAACCGCACCGGCGCCCTTATGGTCATAGGCCGGTCCCATCGTACACATATCAAAACCAACCAGATCAACCCCCTTTGAAACAACAGTCAACACGTCCTTTACATCCTGTGCCGACATGCCGAAGGCGTCAACATTTTTCTGGGCAGGAAAGGAGACCACATCCATCACATCGGCATCGAGCGACACATACGTCCCCTTTGTCCCCTTTCCGGCGATCTCGACTGCTCTTTGGGCGACTTTCTCAGCACCCAGGGCATCGACATCTTTGGCTTGAAACACCGTGATGCCGATATCTTTCATCAGTTTCGCCATGGCAGGTGTATTGTAACCCCCACCGCCGTTGATACCGATAAAGACCATATTCTCCGTTTCCACCCGGCAGTCTTCATAGATTTTGCCGAATGCATTACCCGTAGTGAGCATACCGCCGATATCGTTGTCATAATGCCCGTCGAGAACAATGAGCCCGATCTTGCCGTCCGTATTGTCGGAGATGGCCTTCATCACCGGATAAGGAATCTCATGACACCCACCGAATACCAGGGGTACGGCGCCGGCCTTCACGATATCGGCAACTTTCCCCATGGCGTGGCGTGCCATGGTATCCGCATCCCACTTTCTGTTCACTTCGACATCTCCGTAATCCATCATATTGAGGTGGTCCACCAACCTGAAATCTTCCGCGATCTCCGGACAGTACCCACCATTTAATCGAACGGAAAAATGAATCGAATACTGGCGGATGTGAGCGGGAGACCGATCACTGCCGCTTCTTCCGATGATCGCATCGGGATCAGGATATTCGGGCGGACAGTTCGTCCAATTGTTGGAGGCAAGTTGAAAGTTGGACTCGTAGGGGATGCCGAGAAAGGCGACGTCGGTACCTTTTAAATCTTCGGGTTTCCACGCAATAGGATTTTCCATGAAGGATGGGATTTCATGGTAAATCCGAGGAGAAGCAAAAATTTCCATGGGATCTTCGGGCATACTCATATGCCATTCCGGACTCGAAACCGCTTCTTTCCAAAATTTGATGATTTGCTCTTTGTTCATTCTGTTTTCCTTTCAATCCTGAGTGCCGACGGCAGTGGACGGCCGCAAGGGCCTATATAACATCCTCGACGCTGGTGTAATCACACGCCAGACCCTCTTTTTGCCGGCAAATGATGTCGCACAGCGCTTCATGTTTCTCTCTGGTCAACGGCAGAAGATAGGCGAAGATGATCGCTATGATACCCAGTATACCCGGTACGACGCAAAATAGCATTTTTATCGCAAATAGAACGTCTGGCGTCTGAGCAACATCCGGAACATAGCCGACCCGGGAAAGGACAAGCCCGTTGAGCCACAGCGCGATTCCGCACCCGAATTTTTGAATAAACGCAGCCATGGAAAAAAACATCGCCTCTCTTCGCTGCCCTGTCTTTAACTCATCGACTTCAACCACATCCGGGATCATGGACCATCCCATAAGATAGCACAGTACCCCACCCCCCGAGAAGATTGCGATGAGAACCCAGTACCATATCTCTGTAGAAGGTCCCACCCATAACAGGCCGCATAGTGACGCCACGTATGAGATCTCGAACACGATGAAAGCCCATCGCTTGCCTATTTTAAGCGAGACGATATTAATCAGCGGGACAAAGACAATACCCAGTGTCATCATGAAGAAATAGACCATCGATGACCTGTTTTCGTCAAAGCCCATAATGTAGGTCATAAAATATATCCCGACCGTTCCGGTCAGGGTCACCGAAATCACGCTTCCCGTCCAAACGCCAAGCGTGTATCGGAAAGGCCGGTTGCTGAAAACGGCTTTCACCATCTCCTTAAATTGAAATTCGGATTTTTCAGGATATAGTTCATATCCTTTTGTGGCAAACCATGTATAAAGAATGGGAAAGACGGCAAAGAAGCCAAAAGTTGCGGCCATCACCGACCACCCGGCCCTCAGGGATCCGAAAAGGTCCGAATAGAACCCTGCCAGAATCAAAGGAAAGGATGCGGCGGCAATGCCGAAGACTTGGCCCCAACCCATTCGGTAGCTGGTAAGGCTCATCCTGTCGTCGTAATCCTGGGTCATCTCCCCCGCCAGAGCTGTATAGGGGATGTTTTGACACCCGAAGAACGCCCAGTAGAAAATGACCATGACCAGGTAGTAAATAAAACGCCCTGACGATCCTAGCCCAAAATCGGTGAATAGAAGCCAGAAGCTCACCCCGAATGGTATTGCAGCGCCAATGAGAAACGGGCGTCTCCTACCCGATTTTAAATTGGATCTGTCGGACACGATACCGATCGTTAGACCTGCTATGGCGTCCCAGACCGTGGCGAGGGCAATGATCAAACCGGCCTTGTGGGGCGCCATTTTCGCCACATCGGTAAGGAAATACATA
>JAFDDL010000628.1 GCA_019310865.1 Deltaproteobacteria bacterium
GCTATCCAGGAACCGACATGCGCATGACTTATGAACTTATGAGTAGCAATTCTGGGTAGCAAAATGGCGGGGCTGAGGTGTCACTGATTCTTCACAGAGGTAAGGAGTCCTGAAGGTATAGCTGGGTCGTTTGCAAATTAGCGTGCCTGAGAATAACCTTTTGTCTAAGCTTGAGTACCTCACCAATTCGCATCCCTCCACGGGCCATCAAATCCAGCATCAGGCGATTGCGGGTTGCGGTTGTCCTAAAAATGATCTCATCAATGGTTTCTTTTTCGATGATTTCCCACCGCGATGCCGCTCTTTCCTTGTAAAGTTTCCGGATCATGGGAGTATCACATGGGTTTCCCGAGTCGTGATCAATGTTATTGCGAACAAAATTGAAAAATGACGACAAGTGGGAATAGCGAACCCTCTTGGTATAGGGCATATAACCAAACATATTTCCCTTCAGCGAAATACCGGACCAAACGCCACTAATACACGCAGCATCAAAATTTCCCCTGCGAAAAATCGACGCCTTTCCCGACATTTATAAATGTAAATACATTATAATATAAGGTCGTTACATGGTAAGTGGGTATGCCACATACCCCCTCGTAAAATTTGCATATGAAAAAACAGGTTGATATAATCACCACACGGCCACCCCCAAGCGCTCTCTATCCGGCCCTGTCATTTTGCCGCATATTATCGCTGGGCAATAGACTCAAGTGGTTGACTAAGAACCAGGCTCTTAATTTGAAATAACCGATATTCAGACACCTGTGCGGTTGTGGGAATCTAATCATGGGAGTCCAGCTCAAATTGTGCATGCCCTGCTCCTGACAGAATATTTACGATTCTGTTGGGAGCACCCGATAGACAATGATTTGGACAAAGCCAAATAACAAAACAAATAAGGAGACATCATGAGAATGCGAATTTGCGGGTTTTTCTTTATACTTTTCTTAATTGCCGCTGTTGCCGGGGCCGAAACCTTCACCAGCTCAGACCTTGAGGGAAGTTGGAATGGGTATATCATTGAAGTCGATCCGACCTCCGGACAGATCTATTGGCTTTTTGGCGATATGGCGCTTGATGGCGCAGGTGACGTGACAGGCGGAAGCATGACGGTGCCGACCGGGCAAACGGGAAACATAACCGACGGAAGCATAAGCTTAGCTTCAGATGGCTCACTGAGTGGATCGTTCGCGACGCAAGCAGGCATAGACTATACGATCGTCGACGGTGTGCAAGACCAAAACCATACAATGTTCAGCTTTGTGACCGTTAATGACAACAACGCCCTATCGCTTGGTTTGGGTTATAAACAGGGCGGGACCTATTCCCAAGCGGACATGATGGGAGATTGGCGCTTTTACGGGATCGAGATAGATCCGGCGCTTGGTGTTTATTGGATTATGGGGGATGGAATCCTTGATGCAGCCGGCAATTTAACCAGCTCAACCTATGTCGGACCAACCGGGGAATCGATGTCATCCACTGGCGGGCAGTTTGCCCTTGATCAAAACGGTAAGATAACAGGGGGCTTTCAATTCGAAGGCCCGCTGAACGCGACCGTGCAGGACGGCACCCTCGATCAGGGCAAATCAATCTCGACCTTTGTCGCCACCAACGATCAAAACCAGCTGGATCTGGTCATCGGGTTAAAAAAGGGCGGGGCCTATACCCCGTCTGATTTAATGGGCGACTGGACATTTTATAATTTTATGATCGATCCCGTAAATGAAAGAGCCTCGTGGGTCAACGGCAATGGCTCAATTGATGGCAACGGGAGCATATCGGGAAGCTATACGGACCCGTTTGGGAACAGCATATCAATCACAAGCAGTAAGGTAACGCTAAATGCAAGTGGTGAGCTCAGCGGCACCTTGACGTTCGCAATCGGCGCCACTGAAACAATTCAAAGCGGATTTATGGATCGCAACAAAAACGTCATGATATTCGTTGGCACATCGGACGACGGGGGGATGGATCTGGGAATCGGTTTCAGGAGAACGGATCCGCCGCCCACATACAACTATACCTATTATCTTCCCTATTTTCGAGGGCATACCAATCACTGGACCGCCTTGGGAATCAAAAATCTTCAACGGTTTGTTGGCGCCACTGCATCGGTGACGGTCTACAGTGAAAATGGGGATATACTGGTTGCCGATAGAAAGCAGCTTGCCGCATTTGGACAGGATAACTTTGTTGTGGGCGCAGGTGAAGCTGAAGAAGGCTGGATTCGAATTGATTCGGATCACCCGCTTGGTGGGCTGTGCTTTTTTGCCACAACGGGAACACCGGATTACATGGCCGATATGACCTTTATGGACCAGCTTGCCACAAAGCTTCACGTTCCCCATGTCGGGCAGGGACCTGTTTATGATACAACTGTTTATGTCTGCAACCCCAATGGCACCATAACATCGGTACAGGTTCGCTTTATCGGACAAGACGGAAACATCTTGTACACAACTGGCAAACAACTGCCCGCAAATGGAAGCTGGACATATGATCTTTCAAGCTTAGTCCCGGATTCCAGTCAAGCAAACTATGGCAGCCTGGAAATAATCGGTACGCAAGAAATCGGTGCATTTGCCCTATACAGTAATGTAAAAAATGAGGGAACCTCATATGCCGGAATTGCTGCGGTTTCTTCACCGTTGGATTAAATGATATACGGTTCCAGGTTCAAATTTCAAGGTTTGGGAATGACTCGAACCGAAAAAGCGGTGTGATGGGGGAATTGAATAAAAGTCAAACTTTCCCCCGGTCGCCCGTACGGTGATCACCCTAAAGTAAAGATGGTTAATATGCGTTGGAATCTGGGCAACCGTTTGGCAGGAATTCTCCCAGGCAAACTCACCTGGGTTCTTACGCGATGGTAGAAGCCGAGGCCATGAAGGATACAAAATTAGATATTC
>JAFDDL010000629.1 GCA_019310865.1 Deltaproteobacteria bacterium
AAATATATTTCGGTGGTAAGTCATGGAGTTGTCCAGCAAATCCGGCACGACGGTAAAGGCCTCTCGTATAAATTGCTCCATGAGGTTGTTGATATTGAAAAACATGTGGGTCATGTATCGGTTATGGGATGCGAGGGCAAGCTGATGGTGAAACTCCGCATCGAGTTTTGAATAAAGTTTCGTTTTGTTTTCCTTTAATGCCGTATTCATCTTTTCCACCAGCGCCCCCAATTGCTGCACTTCCTCAGGTTGGATATTTTCAACACCCAACTCCACAATACCGACTTCGATAAAGCGTCTGGCATCGATCAATTCCAAGCTGCCTTTGGCATCCGACACAAGGGGGGGCTTAAGCTGCTCGGCCCACAAAGCGGTATTGGTGGATTTAATAACCGTCCCTAAACCGGGGCGTTGCTCAATGGCACCGATGAGGGTGAGCTTGTGCAGGGCCTCCCGAAGGGAGGGTCTGCTGACGCCCAGCTCAGCGGAAAAATCAAGCTGATTAGGCAGCTTATCCCCTTCCTTGAGTTCGCCGCTGCTGATCCGTCGTGTAATTTCCTGAATCACCAAATCCGCCAGTTTTTGACGTTTTATAATAGCCATTTTTTTCCCGATGGTTACCTGAATTATAAATTAGGCATTAAATGATATCATCTGACTAACAGATCAATATGACATTTGTCAAGGCCTAAGCCGATTTAAGTCAGGGTGACTAACTGTTGTTTGGTAACAATAAGGCCTTGACAAACAAATGATGAGATTGTATGACAAACTTATCATATTCTTTTAATAACACATTGTGACCATGGGAGGTAAAATTGAACCAGAAAGAAAAAAGAAGCCATCTCATGACCCAGGGGCCGGCGCGCGCGCCGCATCGAGCGCTGCTGCGGGCAACCGGATTGACCGATTGGGAGCTGGAACGTCCTCTCATCGGCATCGCCAATTCTTTCACCGAGGTCATCCCCGGACACATGCACCTGGACAAGCTAGCGGCATCTGTGAAAGCCGGGATTTACGCAGCCGGGGGAACACCCATCGAGTTTAACACCATCGGCATCTGCGATGGCATTGCCATGAATCACGTCGGTATGAAATATTCCCTTCCCAGCCGCGAGTTCATTGCAGACTCCGTTGAAATCATGGCCATGGCCCATCCGTTTGACGGATTGGTCCTGATGGCCTCCTGCGATAAAATTACACCCGGTATGCTCATCGCTGCAGCGCGTTTGAATATTCCGTCAATCCTGCTTTCAGGCGGCCCTATGCTGCCCGGCAAACATCAGGGGCAGGATACCGGATTGGATAAAATATTTGAGGCGGTGGGCAAGCACGCCGCCGGACAAATGAGCGACGAAGAGCTTCATTCCCTGGAATGTTCGGCCTGCCCCGGCGCTGGGTCCTGCTGCGGCATGTTCACGGCCAACACCATGAACAACTTGTCCGAGGCGCTGGGAATGTCGCTGCCCTTTAACGGCAGCATTCCGGCTGTTTTTGCAGACCGGGTCCGGCTCGCCAAGCAAACCGGAATCAAAGCCGTGGAGCTGATTCGCGATGATATCAAACCCAGGGATATCTTAACCAAAAAAGCATTTGAAAATGCCATCGCAGCGGACATGGCCCTGGGCGGTTCCACCAACAGCGCCCTTCATCTGCCGGCCATCGCTTACTACGCCCAGGTGGACCTGAATCTCCAGGAATTCGATTCGTTTACGGATAAAATCCCGCATTTGACGTCCATCTCGCCCGCCGGTGAGCATTTTGTCCTCGATCTCTATCATGCCGGCGGTGTGCCGGCCATCTTGGCGGAATTGCGAAAGGGGCGAATGATCCATGAGGATGCCATGACCGTCTATGGAAAACCCCTCGGCGAGATGCTGACGGATATCGATGCCGGCATTAAGGATCCGGGCGTGATCCGCCCCCTGGATAATCCTGTTCACGAAACCGGCAGCCTGGCCATACTCAACGGAAACCTGGCCCCCGACGGCGCCATTGTCAAGCAGGCAAGTGTGGCGCCGGAAATGCTGAAACACAGCGGGCCGGCGCGGGTGTTCGATTCCGAACCGGCGGCATTTGATGCCATCGTCGGCGGCCAAATACAGCCGGGAGATGTGCTGGTCATTCGCTACGAAGGCCCAAAAGGCGGTCCCGGCATGCAGGAAATGCTCTCGCCGACATCGGCCCTGGCCGGCAGGGGTCTGGATAAATCCGTGGCGCTGATCACCGATGGACGTTTTTCAGGCGCCACACGCGGTTCATCCATCGGCCATATTTCACCTGAAGCGGCGGCCGGCGGCCCCATCGGTGCACTGCAAGAGGGGGATGTCATTGATATTGATATTCCCGGAAAATCGCTGAATGTACAGCTATCGGACGAAGAAATTCAGAAACGGCTTTCGCAATTGCCCGTTTTTGAACCCAGAATTACCCAGGGACATCTTGCGCGGTATGCCAAACTGGTCTCAAGCGCCGATAAAGGCGCGGTTCTGCCCCTATAGGGAGCATATGCGCTAACTTAACGATTTGCGATTTTCACGTTTGTAGTTGTGGGTGTTAAGTTAGCACTTATGCCTATAGGGGGGGGCGCAAATTAAGATGTATTAGCAAGTTTCAGAGATAATGATACAGTTACACAGGAAATCGACCGTCATTTTAACCGACAGAAAAAAGAGGTAATACCATGAAAGAGAAACTGATCATCACCGCAGCATTGGCAGGGGGCGCAACCACCAAGAACAATAACCCCAACACCCCTTACTCCCCTGAAGAGTTCGCCGAAGAGGCATACAAATGCTTTCAAGAGGGAGTCAGTATCGTCCATATTCATGCAAAGAACCCGGAAGACGGTATGGCCACCATGGATGTCCAGGCTCACCGGGATACGATCGGCGCCATCAAGGACCG
>JAFDDL010000066.1 GCA_019310865.1 Deltaproteobacteria bacterium
TGTCTGCGCTTATCTGCTCGATATCTGCGTTACGCGAAAAATTTTATCCTCGGAATATCAACCATATGCCTGTGGTAAAATTTTTCGCAAGCCTTGATCTCAACCAAATTTGCCAATTTCTGGATGGACACTAAATAGTACTCTTTTTCTGCCGTTTGGCTATTTTCGCCCAAGCATCCCGAAGGGTGACGGTCCGGTTGAACACCAGGCCACCGGGGGCGCTGTCTTTTTCATCGGCACAGAAATACCCCAGTCGCTCAAATTGGCATCGGTGGCCCGGCGCCACATCGGCAAGACTGGGCTCCAGCTTGCAGCCGGTCAGTATTTCCAGGGAATTCGGATTCAGGCCGTCCATAAGATTGGCACCACCACCGCCGGGATTTTCGATAGTGAACAGCCGGTCGTACAATCGCACCTGCGCATCGACGGCATGTGCGGTCGATACCCAATGCATGGTTCCCTTAACCTTTCGACCGTCCTTGGACCATCCACCCCGGGTTTCCGGATCGTATGTGCAGTGGATTTCACGAATCTCGCCAGTCGTTTCATCCTTGATGACATCGACGCAAGTGACATAATAGGCGTATCGGAGCCTGACTTCGCGCCGGGGAGCGAGCCGGAAAAACTTTTTGGGCGGATCTTCCAGGAAATCATCCCGATCGATGTACAACTCCCGGGAAAAGGGTAGCTTTCTGGCGCCCATCTCCGGTTTGTCCGGATGAAAGGGACCTTCCAATTCTTCGGTTTGATCCTCGGGGTAATTGACGATGACCACCTTCAAGGGGCGCAGCACCGCCAGCACCCGTGGGGAATGTTCATTGAGATTTTCCCGAACGCTGTGCTCCAGCAGGGCCACATCCACCATAGAATCGCGTTTCGCGACACCGATGCGGTCACAAAAATTGCGAATCGCTGCGGATGAATACCCCCGCCGCCGAAGTCCCGAAATGGTCGGTAGCCTGGGATCGTCCCAGCCGTTAACCGCACCGCTTTGAACCACTTGGATCAGTTTTCGTTTACTCAAAATCGTGTAGCTCAGATTCAGTCGTGAAAACTCGATTTGCTGGGGGTGAGTGGTAACCGGCAGATTGTCGAGTACCCAGTCATACAAGGGGCGGTGATCTTCAAATTCCAGGGAGCAAAGCGAGTGGGTGATTCCCTCGATGGAATCCGACAGACAATGCGTAAAGTCATACAAAGGGTAGATGCACCAGGCATCTCCGGTACGATGATGTGTCGCGCGCCGAATGCGATAGATTACCGGGTCGCGCATGTTAAGGTTCCCGGAAGACATGTCGATTTTTGCGCGCAATACATGGGTGCCGTCTTCAAATTCTCCGGCGCGCATTTTTTCAAACAGATCAAGGTTCTCCTGGACCGAACGGTTGCGGTACGGACTATCCTTACCGGGTTCGGTCAAGGTGCCGCGATACGCTCGCATTTGTGAATCGTTCAGGCTGCAAACATATGCTTTTCCCTGCTTGATTAGTGCCACCGCATATTGATAGAGTTGTTCGAAGTAATCGGAAGCAAAATAGAGTCGCTCCTGCCAATCGTATCCGAGCCAGAGAACGTCCGTTTTGATCGCTTCGACATATGCCACATTTTCCTTCAGGGGATTGGTGTCATCGAACCTGAGGTTACAGGTGCCGCCAAACTCTGCTGCAATACCGAAATTGAGGCAAATCGACTTGGCGTGTCCAATGTGAAGATACCCGTTGGGTTCGGGTGGGAAACGGGTGGATACCCGGTGGTCGAATTTACCGGTTCGGTTGTCTTCTTCAATGATGTTTCGAATAAAGTTTGGCGGTGTTTTGGATGCGTTTTCCGCGGCGTTTGACTTTGATTGTGTTTCGGGTGTCTTTTTAGCTGTCATAATAATCGATAGTCCGTTGTTGGGATTCGATTCAGGTGGGTAACATAAAAGGTGCAGGAATGCAAATTCTAAGGGTTCGTTTTCCTTCGCGAGCCCTAAGAAAAAACGATTCCCACGTACCCCACGAGGCTGTCCCCCGGGCTTTTGTCATAGCTGGTGGCATAGGCCACCGTACGACTGGTTTCGGCGCCCAGTGATTGGGCGACAGCGATGGCCGATGCAGCCGCACCCGCGCAGCAGGCATTGTTATTGGCAGCCGCGTTGGTTAATACCTTTTCCGGATCCATTGCCAGTATGGCGTCGATAACTTGCCGATCGTTTTTATCCCGGACCCAATCCACCGCTGACGATCCGGTCCCTTTGGGCATAAATCCATAGTTTCTTCCGTAATGGGTTAGATCAGTGGAACCGATGACCCTGACCTGCAGTCCGAGCCGTGTGGCGGCATCCGCCGCTGATTTTGCCAGCTCGATCGACGAATGGTCCGGTGGAACACCGATGGGGACAATTTTTACTGAGTTGAAAAAGTATTTGATGAATGGCAGCTGCAGTTCAATAGTATTGTCGGATTTAAACTCAGTCGTGGTTTCCACCTGAAACGCGAAGCGTTTGGTCAATTCTCGGGCCAGATCCGAATCGATGACAAGGTCTCCGAACGGTGTTTCCCAAGCACCATTGGTCATAATATAATTGGGCGATCCCGATGCCAGGTGCATACCGAATATCAGGATGACATCCGGTGGTGGTTTCAGTGCCAGTCGGCGGATGACCTGACAGGCGATGGCGCCGGAATAAAACCACCCGGCGTGGGGTACGATTCCACCGATACACGCATTTTCATCCGTCCCAAAGTGGCTGTCCTCTTTTAGAAATTTGTTGATTTCCCACTCACATGATGTGGCGTCCGCCGGATACCAGCTGCCGGCGAAAAGGGTTTTTCGGATATGCATGGGATGCCTCCTGATTTGAAATGCATGGCGCGAAACGCGTAAGATCTATATTATATGTGCCCTTGGGGTGAAAAACAATATTAATTCGTGCACGTATACGTTCACGGGCACGTGAACGAAATGCGTGATGGTGATTTTGCACATTTAAGAATTCTAAGAGCACGCCCGGATGCAAACCTTGATACCAAATATGCGAATAATATTTTATAAACAGTAAAGTTAGATGAACAAGAGTCTTTTTTTTCATCATTCCATGCTTACAATGGTATTTAGGAGTTTTTTTAACCACTACCATTTCGCCCAGCCTGCCGGCCGGGATGACAAGGAGGCGATATGTGGGAATATACAGATAAAGTCAAAGAGCATTTTCTAACACCGAGAAATGTCGGTGAAATCGACAACCCGGATGCCGTGGGTGAAGTGGGATCCATGGCGTGCGGCGATGCCTTGAAACTGACGCTTAAACTCGATGAGAATGAACGGATCATCGATGCCAAATTTCAAACATTTGGATGCGCCAGCGCCATTGCATCCTCGTCGGCCCTGACGGAAATGATTATTGGTAAATCACTGCAAGAGGCTGAAGAAATTACAAATGATAGTATTGCCGACTTCCTCGGAGGGCTTCCCAAAGAAAAAATGCATTGTTCGGTCATGGGGCAAAACGCATTAGAAAAAGCCATTTCATGTTACCGGGGAGAGGCCGACAAAAAACCGGAAGGCAATATTGTGTGCGAATGTTTCGGTGTAACCGACCTTGAAATTGAACGGGCGGTTGAGGAAAATCACCTGACCGACATCGAATCGGTCACCAACTACGTCAAAGCCGGTGGCGGCTGCGAAAACTGCCACGAATCGATACAGGAAATCATTGATCGCTTTACAAAAAATGAGCGGACCCAGAAAAAAGAGCCGCCCAAAATGACCAATATTCAAAAAATTAAACGCATTGAAGATACCTTGCGACGGGAAATTAAACCGATGCTGGCGTTGGATGGCGGGGATATCGAACTGGTGGATGTTGATGGCAGCAGGGTTTTTGTGAAAATGTGCGGCACCTGCGCTGCATGCAGCAAGTCGCAGATCACCTTGAAAAATTATGTGGAATCGAAACTTCGCGAGTTGGTGAGCCCCGAATTGATTGTGGAGGAGGTGACCTGATGACCGTCATCTATTTGGACAACAACGCCACAACCCGTGTGGCGCCTGAGGTAGTGGAAGCGATGCTCCCCTTTTTCTCGGATTATTACGGCAATCCGTCGAGCATGCATAGCTTTGGCGGCCAGGTTGGCAGTAAAATCAAGGAGGCAAGAGAGCAGTTGGCGCATTTGATCGGCGCACAGCCCGAGGAAATCATATTCACAAGCTGCGGCACCGAGAGCGACAGCACCGCCATACAAGCGGCCATTGCCGCCAATCCGGAAAAAAGACAGATTATCACAACCCGTGTGGAGCATCCGGCGGTTAAAAACCTCTTTGAGCATCTGTCCCACAGAGGATACCGGGTGACATTCGTTCCGGTGGACAGCAAGGGCCGCCTCGATCTTGATTACCTATACGATCGGTTGACGGACGATACCGCTCTTGTGAGCGTCATGTGGGCCAACAATGAAACCGGGGTGATTTATCCCATTGAGGAAATATCCGCCCGGGTTCGGAACCGCGGGATCCTGTTTCACACAGATGCTGTTCAGGCGGTGGGAAAGATCCCCATCGATTTGAGCGACACCCCCATTGACATGTTGTCCCTTTCCGGTCACAAGCTGCATGCGCCCAAGGGTGTGGGGGCATTGTATGTCCGGCGCGGGACGAAGTTTGCACCGTTTATGCTTGGCGGTCACCAGGAACGGGGGCGCCGGGGCGGCACGGAAAATGTATCCGCCATTATCGGCCTGGGGCGTGCATGCCGGTTGGCCAAAGAACATCTTGCGCATGACATGAAACGGGTTCGGGCGCTTCGCGACAAGCTTGAAACATCGCTGCTGGCGAGTACCCCCAGCAGCATGGTTAATGGGGATGCGGAAAACCGGCTGCCAAATACCACCAACATATCCTTTGAGTTCATCGAGGGCGAGTCGATACTCTTAATGATGAATGAGCTCAAGATCTGTGCCTCATCCGGCTCTGCCTGTACGTCGGGCTCGTTGGAGCCTTCCCACGTGCTTCGCGCCATGGGCGTTCCCTTTACGGCGGCCCATGGATCAATCCGATTCAGCCTCAGTGTTTATAATCGAGAGACGGAGATTGACACAGTCATCGAGAAACTGCCACCGATCATCGAACGGTTGCGAGCGCTTTCTCCATTTTGGAAAGAGGCGGAAAGCAACTGACAACCAACTTTAATAACGCTAACGAAAGGAAACAAGCCATGATCAGCGAACGACTCAACCAGGCTATCAACGATCAAATCAAGAACGAACTGGAGTCCTATTATATCTACCTGTCCATGTCGGCGTATTTTCATTCCATCAGCCTCGATGGGATGGGGCATTGGATGCGCTGCCAAGCCCATGAAGAGACCATTCATGCCATGAAGTTCTTTCAGCACCTTATCGATCGGGGCGGCAAGGTTGTTCTTCAAGATCTGCGGCAGCTTAAAACAGAGTGGTCTTCTCCTCTGGAGGCTTTCAATGATGCCCTGGAACATGAAAGATTTATCAGCGGTAAAATAAATGAACTGACAACCGTTGCGCGGGAGGAGAAAGATTACGCTTCCGAACCGACTCTGGCCTGGTTTTCGGAAGAACAGATCGAAGAAGAAGCCTCAACGGGCAAAATTGCAGACGAATTGGAAATGGTGGGGGAGAATAAACCCGGTCTCCTGATGATCGACCGGGAATTGGCGCAGCGTCCCTTTCCGGCCGGATCGCCATTTGAGCCACCCACAGAAGGTGACTAGAATCTTTCTATTAACTTATCTATCAAAAAGGTGCTCTCACGAATGGCCTGATCGCCAAAGGGTCCAAACCAGTCGGCAATTTGCTGAAACTGGGAATTGAAACTCTCCTTGTCGTTTTTTTCCAGCATTTCCAGGTTTTCTTTCAGGCTGGTCAAATACTCTTTGAGAAGCGTTCGGCGTTGTTCCGAGGCGAATATAATCTCCGAGTAGAGCAAAGAGTCCTGGGCGAACAGGCGGCCGACCATACCGAGCTCCAGGCGATAAATGGGGCTTGAGAACTCGAGGGTTCGGGGCAGATTCACCTGCTTGCGCCATAAAAATTTTCCAAATGAAAAGGTGGCAAAATGGCGTAGTGCCTGGACAATGGCCATCACCTCGTCGTGTTCCACCGGATCGGTTTCCACCAGAACGGTGCCCCAAGCGCTGAACTGATCGACGATCCATTGGCATGCCGTGTGGTTTCGGCCGGGCGTGACGGCCACGATTTGTTTGTCCATGGTCGATGTGGTGGGCCCGAATAGGGGATGTAATCCCACAACCGGCCCGGAATGCGCAGCCATCATGGCTGCCATGGGATCGGCCTTGACACTGGTCAGGTCTGTTAAAACGCAATCCTGGGGCAGGTGCGGCGCAATGCGGTGAACAACGTCTCCGGTGACATCGATGGGAACTGAGATAATGGCCGCATCGATACCATCGCACAGGGATTTGATCCGGGGCCAATCTTTGCTGCCCATGCTTCGAACCGAATACCCCGCCTCGGCAAACCATTGGTGTAAATATTTACCCATACCCCGCGTGCCGCCCACAATGAGTACGGTGGCATCGGCTTTAACGCCTTTTCGAGCGATTCGAGCGGTTTGCTCTACCCGGGACTGGCGTAAGATGCATCGGTACAGTTCTTCGATGAAGTCGGGGTTCAGGCCGGCCGATGCGCCCTGGCTGCGGCGATCGGATATCAGGTCTTCCTCACGGGCTGGGTGGTGAACCGGTAGCCGGTGGGCTTTTTTCAGCACCACAACCTGATTGACCTCGGTCTGGCGCCGGACCAACAAAGAAACGATTTTTTTATCGATTTCATCGATATTATTGCGAAGCGCCGCCAGGTTTTCAGCAGCCGGCTCGGGCAAGCCCCTTACGACCTTTTTCGAACGATCTTTATCCATTTAAAAGATCCCGGGTTTTGTTAGGGTGTTCAAATTCTGTGAACGGATCTGCCTATCACGTTTTCCCCTCTTTTGGCAACTGGGACCCGGTCAGGTAAGTGCTTCCCAGCCGGCCGGTAACCACGGGCAGGTTCGACGGGTCCGGTGCCCGGTAATTGAATACGGTTTCCAAAAAATCCATGACCATCCGATAGGTCGCGCCCCAAAGCAGATCCGTACCTTGCCGGTTTGGGTACAGAAAGCAAGGAAACTCCTGAAAACCGGCGTTTTCCAGATGCGTCTTGCCGGGCGAGGCGTTTTCGAGCCGGTAGCATCCGTAATATTCGGTTTTGAAGAAGGATGTCAGCGGAATGTAGACTAGCTTTTCAACTTCCCAGTTGAGCACGAATTTTTTTTGGCGATGAATCCAGCCGGCCATGGGATAGATAACGCGATGGAACATGACCAGCTGTTGGGGGGGAAGGGGGCCGAGAAAGGTCACCCACAGCGGATTCAGGCGCATCTCTTCAAAACTTTCCCGAAGACTGGTTGCCAGCATGAGTGACAGATGCCCCGCCGCCCGCGGCGAATGCCGGCGCTGTTGCTGCCAATGGGGCCACCGGTGCAGGGGAAAACCGGGCAAGCTCAGAATCTTTGCCAGCAGCCGATCCAGATTCGGTGTGGTGCCACCTCCGGGGAAACACAGGTCACCGGCCTGGCGAACCCGCTCGGAACGCTTGTTGAAAATCAAACACGGTTCCAAGGACTGCCCGCTGGATGCCTGGTGCATGCCCAACAGAAAGAGAACCGATGCCTGATAGGTATCCTTCGAAGGAATCGCTTGCTCACCGGTAAAACCCCGGGCGTCCATCATGAGCATTTTGGATATGTGGGTTCGCAACCGATCCGGTTTCAAGATACCATTCATATGTTATGGTTTCCAATCCGGTTCACGTCGTCCCTTTGAGGCCGATGTCTTCGGCCACTGCTTGCATTCCCGTGATGGTATCGGCAATCAAATCGGATATGGGGATGCCGAGCATTTGTGCCCCCTTTTCGATGATTTCACGATTGACGCCGGCTGCAAACCGTTTGTCTTTCCATTTTTTTTTGACCGATTTGGGTTTGACGTCCAACACGCTTTTGGATGGGCGAACCAGGGCGGTCGTGGCCACCAGACCGGTGAGTTCATCGATTGCGTAGAGGACCATTTCCATATCGGACTTTGGTTCGACATCCGTACAGATACCCCAGCCATGGCTGACCGCAGCCCGTATGTATTCCTGGGGCCAGCCGTTTTCCGTGAGAATTTTTTCGGTCATTTTACAATGCTGATCCGGATATTTTTCATAATCCAGATCATGGATGAGGCCGACGATTCCCCATTTTTCCTCATCGCCGCCCCGTTTGCGTGCAAAGTAGCGCATGACGCCTTCCACGGCCAGGGCATGTTTGATCAGGCCATCGGTTTGGTTAAATTCAGTTAGCAGACGAAAAGCCGACTCTCGGGTCGGGAGACTTGTCACGGTTTCCATGGAAACTCCTTTCAGGTGTCGTTACAGTTCCACCGGCAATGTTCATACTATGAGTCCGGGATGCCGTTTGTGGATGGGCACTGGCTAAACCATCAATATGGGTGCATCTTCCAGCATAATTTCCAGTTCGGCGATGTCTACTTCAGACAGGCCCAGCGCGACAGCTTCGGGGGTGGTGACCAGGATGGCATCCGTGGGCTCGTGTACGCTGATTCCCAACTTGTTGCATGTTTTGTTAACCATCCGAACGATTACGAGAATTGAATTTCGGGTATCAAACTTTTCCTCATGGTGATCCCGGGCAACGATGGCATAGTTTTCCGGAAGATTCCAATTCTGGGCAAGCAGATATCCTTGCTCAGTATGCAGCCCGGCCATGATTTCCGTGGTAAATGTCTGCGAGGGTTCAAAGGAGATAATTTTTTTCCGGCGGACCGATTCCATCACCGTCAGGAGAAATAATTTGCCGATATCATGAAGCAGGCCTGCCACAAACGCCTGGTTGGCCTGCTGAGGGTACCCGCATCTTTTTGCCAGCCAACTGCATCCAAGTGCAACGCCCACACTGTGACGCCATAAATTTTCCATAATGCTTTGTATGAACGAATCTTTTGATTGAAAATTCTTTTTATGTGTCACGAGCATGACAATATTGGCAACTTGTTGCAAGCCCAGGCGCACGATGGCATCCCGGACCGTTTCGACTTTGGACAACCCCCTGAAAAAGGCCGTGTTGGCCATCTTGAGCACCATCGCGGTCAGCGCCTGGTCAACCTCGATAAAGGCTTCAATTTTTTTAATGTTGGGGTCCTGTTTTCCAATCTCATGCTGTATCTGAAGTGCCGTTTTATTAAAGGGCGGCAACTGGGTCTTATCGGACTTGAGGGATTCCTTGAAAATTTCCGTTAATGATTTTTCCACATCCATGGTTCAGTCTCCCGAAAGACGTTTTAATTCTCCCACCGGTCTTGGCGGTTGAAGATATGGCAGGCATCGAAGGACTTCTTCAAGCGTGGTGACGCCCTTGGCAGCTTTCAGGATTCCGTCTTCCAACAGGTTGACCAGTCCGCTGTATTCGATGCTGGTGTTTCGAAGTACATGACTGGGTTCGCGATTTAAGATCGCGTTGCGAAGATGTTCATCCAGAAGCAGTGTTTCTAAAATGGCGGTCCTGCCCTTGTAGCCGGTATACCGACATTTGGGGCACCCCCGGCCTTTGACGAACGCTGCGCCCATGGTATCGGACGGTGCATAACCCAGGCGTCTCAGCACGGAAACGCTTGGCTTTTCGGGTGTGGCACATAACCGGCAAGGTTTTCGAAGCAGTCGCTGGGCAATCACGCTCACAATGGTGGAGGCCACCAGAAAGGGCTCGATGTCCATATTCATCAAGCGGATGATCCCGCCGACACTGTCCTCGGTGTGAAATGTGGTCAGTACCTTATGACCCGTCAGGGCTGCTTCGACGGCCACCTCTGCGGAGAATCGATCCCGGATTTCTCCCAGCACCACGACGTCCGGATCCTGGCGAACAATGTGTCGAAGGGTTTCTTCATAAGTCAGGTTCAGCTTCGGGTTGATGGAACATTGGGCAATTCCGTCGATAACATACTCCACGGGATCTTCGGCGGTGACGATACTGGTCATGGGGCTGTTGAGGTAATTGATGAAGCTGTAAATGGTAGTGGTTTTACCGGAACCGGTGGGCCCGGTGACCATGATGATACCACTGGGTCGATCCAGGGCTTGATCTTTGAATCGCTGAAACCATCTGGGCGCCAGCCCGATGTTTTCGACTTTAAACAGGGTCGCTTCCTGCTTCAGGAGACGCAAAACGATTTTTTCACCGTTCAGGGTGACATAGAAAGAGACACGCAAATCGAGCTGAACGTCGGCCAGCTCAAACAGGATTCGACCGTCCTGGTGGCGGCGCTTTTCTGCGATATCCGCTTCGCACATAATTTTTATCCGGCTGGACAGGGCGGGGATGATTTCCTTGGGAAAGTCCTTGTAATGGCCCAACACCCCATCCTGGCGGAAGCGAACCCGCAACCGGTCCTGCATCGGTTCAATGTGAATATCGCTGGCGTCTTCACGAACCGCATCCACAATGATGGTGTCCACAATGCCGGTTACCGAGTCCTGATCCACGCTTACCCGGCTTCTACCGCTGACGCTTCGCCGGGTCTTTTTCACGGCTTCGTATATGGATCGTTTCAGGGCGATGGCAGGCAGGATCGCATCCCCGAAAATTTTCCTGGCCGCATCCAATTCGTGTTTGTCCAATGGATCGCCAAAGGCGATAAGCGCCTTGTCGCCTTCCATGCGAACCGGAATCTGCGCATGCTCCTCATACCATTTTGGTGGCGCCTTGGCGAAAAGATCCAGATCGATATTTGAAAACTGTGGATCCACATAGGAAAAGCCCATCTGAACCGAGAGCAATTCGATGAGTTTGCGCTCGTCCATGAGGTTTTTCTCAATGAGGATATCACCGAGCTTACGTTTTACCTTTTCTTCGGTTTGCAGATTGAAGGCAGCATTGAGATCGTCTTGGGAAATATATCCCAGCTCCACCAGCAGATCGCCGATTCTCATGGATAGCCGGTGGGAGCGGATCGTTTCCTGAATCTGATCGTCCGAGATATAGTTCAGTTCTTTTAAGATCTCGATGATCGGCTGGGGCGTGGTGATCTTCTTACCGATCCGGTGTGCATATTCCACCTGTTCTTTTGTGATGACCTTATCTTTTAACAGGATACCGACGATCTTCCCATATTTGACACCGGTGGTGTTATGGGATTGAACATCCACCTTCCCTGTATGTTCGCTCATGAGCCCATCCCCAGTCGATGAAACGATTGTCATGCATTAAACGGGAGAGCCATTTTCAAAACGTTCAAGTTCGGTTCAGATCAAGGCAGACGAAAATTTTAACCACAGGCATACATTGAGTATCGGAGTCTTCGCTTACCTCCGAGGATTAAAATTTTCGTCCAACACCGATATGGGCCGAAATGGGGCGTTTTGAAACTGGCTCGGGAAAAAGACATTATGCGGCCGTATATGCCAGGACGATTTTCAGCATCCAGCATCCGTCGAATCGGCTCGGCAGCGCCCCATAGCAGCTGGTCCCCAACGGTGAACAGGGTGAGATACTCCGGCCCCATATTCAGTTTTCGAATGCGTCCCACCGGTATGGATAGGGTCCCGGTCACAGCTGCAGGCGTCAATTCGTTGATGGAATGTTCTTTTGTATTCGGCACAACCGTTACCCAGTCATTGGCATTGGAAATAATGCCTGCAATTTCCTCAAGGGGAATGTCCCGGTCGAGTTTGACGGTCAATGCCTGGCTGTGGCATCGCATGGAACCGATTCGGACGCAGATGCCGTCGATGGGAATCGGCTGTTGGGTCTGAAGAATTTTATTGGTTTCCGCGTAGCCTTTCCATTCCTCCCGGCTTTGGCCGGACGGCATACGGGTGTCGATCCACGGAATCACACTACCGGCCAGGGGTACACCGAAATTAGCCGTCGGAAAGTCATCGCCATTCATAATCTCGAGAACCTTCCGGTCGATATCGAGAATCGCAGACGCCGGATCGGCAACCACCTCCCGGGTGGCGGTTCCGATGGCGTGCATCTGGGAAACCAGCTCGCGCATATTTTTGGCGCCTGCGCCTGAAGCAGCCTGGTAGGTCATGGCGGTGATCCACTCGACGTATCCGTTTTGAAAGAGCCCTCCCACAGCCATGAGCATCAGGCTTACGGTACAGTTGCCGCCGATGTAATCTTTAATTCCCTGATTCAGCGCTTCGTCGATCACATTGCGATTGACCGGATCCAGAACCACAATGCTGGTGTCCGCCATTCGTAAAGCCGACGCAGCATCTATCCAGTACCCGTTCCAGCCGGCGCTGCGCAGCTTTGGGTAGACCTCATTGGTATAACCGCTTCCCTGGCAAGTGACGATAATATCCAGGGAATTCAGCTGGTCCAGATCAAAGGCGTCCTGGAGCACCGGGGTGCTGAGTCCGACATCCGGGCCGTTTTGGCCCACCTGGGATGTGGTGAAAAAAATCGGCTCAAATCCGGTAAAATCCTTTTCTTCTTTCATCCGCCCCATGAGAACAGAACCGACCATACCGCGCCATCCAACAAAACCTACCCGCATCATTTTTCAACCATCCTTTCTCCCGGCACGGTTTCGCAGTGCCATGATCTTGAGCGAAACGGACCATTTGGTGCTTCATAACCACTGGCCGGGCGGGTTATACATTAATTGTTATATAGTGCCCATCCACAAATGGCCAATTTGCTCGATATCTGCGTTAGGCGAAAAATTTTATCCTCGGAGGTAAGCGAAGACTCCGATATCAATCATATGCCTGTGGTAAAATTTTTCGCAAGCCTTGATCTCAACCAGATAAGCGTAGACATCGAATTTGGCTATTTCTGGATGGACACTATATCGCCTTGAAAAATATGAGAATCGAAAGAAGGTGTCAAGACTTAAACCCGTAAACAGTTCTATCCAACTGAATTTCAAGCGTCATTTTCCGAGACAGGGGCATCGGGCATTGGGTTTTTAACCGGGCGCGACCACAGGGTCGGGTGCGTAAAGTTTGCCCAGCCCCACTTGAGAATTTTAATCAGATAAAACGCGATCCACAGCGACCAGACAAGCATTGCCAATCGATACCAAATCATGGGAATGGAAAATACAGCGGCACGGGGCAGCATTCCGTCATTATAATCCTGGTACCAGCGAAGCAGGCCGGCGGACGACCCGTTACCCACGATATTCATGTCCGGGTGCCCTAGCAATCCCTGCCTGATTGCCATAACAAGCGAACCGAGAGCAGCAAATGTCAACATTACGATACCGATCTGCATGACATTAAATCGTCGTTTGCTGACGCCGGGATCGAGTCGTTTTCTGAAATCAAGTGCAATCAACCAACCGGCCACCATAAAACCGATCAGTGGGTGACTCTGACTCAGACCGATTCCCAGCAGGACCCAGTGGCGGAATTTAAGCGGCGTCCAGCCGGTTCGGGACAGTCCGAAGGCCGCCAGGATGATCACCAACATCACTGACCAGAAAAGAACGGCAGGGCCCATTTGTGGACCGGTGACAAATATCGGCCACCTGCTGGTGGGTAAAATGACATCAATATGGGTATTGACGTGACTTGCCTTCAGGTCCACCGCCGGGGTTTGAAACTGAGCGCAGATGCCATTCATGCCCTGCCAGCGGAGCACCACCGTCTGGATGCCGGGGTTGATGGGAAGCGGCACATTTCGGCCTTCCTGGCGTATCGGCTGGGTTCGTCCGTCAATTCGGACATCTTGAAGTTTCGCATCTTCCGGAAGAACAATGGTATGCCGGCCGCCCTGGCTGCTTCGGATGGACAGTTTCAGTTTGCAGTCCGTGGCTCGCTGCCCGGGTCTTACCTCAAGCCGGCTCTCGTCAATAGTCAGGGTTTGTCCGGCCACACCGGCGGGTCGTGTCAGGGTGAGTGCAACGGATTCTCCGGGCCAGGGGTGCCATTTGGGTGCCCATCGATTTCCCTGCTGATGCAGGATCACCGGTATCCCCTCGTAGGTCATGTGAAAGATTGGGCTGACATCCACTTGCCAGACCTCTGTCCACAGGTGGGTGTCCATGTGTTCAAGACTGATTTTGTTCGATTTTTCCAGGGCCGAATCCCAATGGATAACATTTGTTCGGGCATCCAGATTGATTTGAGCCGTTTGGTTATTCACCTTGATTCCGCTGGTAACGATCGATTCGCCTTTCAATAGGGGGATGTCGAGCACAATGGCCGAACCCCTGGGTATTTTTCGGATTACCCGAGTCCGCATTTTCCATACCAGTCCAAGATACAAGGTTCGTTCCACCCGGACAAAGGGTGGCAGTACCCCGGTGTCGAGGATTTGACCGGAAACGGTATCCTGTTCGCTTATTCGTTTAAACTGGAGCTGATTATCGATGGTACCGTCCGCGTGAACGCCTTCGCTGACCCACTCGTCTTGATCGATTTTTACGCGATGCGGCTTCAACGGTAGGGGCAGTTGGATGGTGTTGTACCGGGGCAATTTTCCGCTCAGCACCACCTCGTGGTTGCCGGCCGGTATCAAAGCCCACAAACCCTGGGTTGTCTTAAACAGCGCCGGGGCCGGCCTACGGTCTATCAAGACGGTTTGCGGCAGCCAGTGCTTGGGACTTCCGGGCAATGGAAGGGCTGCGTCGATCTGGCTGCTGACCTGCAATGTTATGCTGAGCGTGTTGGGGGTGATCCGGATATGCATTAAGGACACATCGGCGCAGTCGGGAAAACAATCCTCTGTTTCTAAAAGTCGGTCTTGAAGCTCCTCTAACAATGCCGGTGAGGGTAGATCGGTTGCGTGGCCGGGCACCGGGTTCAACAGCATGCAAAGCACTGGGATGAAAATCAACACCGGCCATTTTGGCAAACGCCACCCCTGGCCCTTTCGAAATGCCCCCCCATATAATCCAAACGCCAGGATAAGAAGCAGGCCCACACGAGAAAACGAAAGGATCATATTGACCCTGGGACCGATGAGATTCAATGAAATGATTTGCTCTTTCCGGACGGGTCCGGTCTTCAACCGGATCGAATTCCAGCGCCATGTCGGTAGACCCGGACCGGTTTGATTGATCATCGTTGGATCGTACTGGGCCACGTTTGAGCTGAACCGATCATAGCCGGGCGGTTGTTTCATCTTCTGGGGGATGCGGGCAATACTATGGATCGATTCTTGCGTCAATTTTGTCTTGAGCGCATGTTTCTCCATGCGTTGGTCCGGAGCCGCCGCCCGGTCTTCAATCACATCTTTTTTCATGGCGGCGACAGTGGTAGCTCGACCTGAAAATTGTTCTCCTGATACAATCTGCCAAGGCTTTTCAAGCTGCGGATAGATTCCGACACGCAGTTGGTGGATTGCAAAGGGAATGGCGATATAGACCAGGATGACGGCTGTGAGAACATGATAACATTTGACCATCCCTTTGAATCGTCCTTCAGGAAGGTGGCGCAGCAGCGCAACGCCAACCAATATTGCCGGCCAGATCCACCGGGGTGCTCCGGGTTCGTGATATATCAACACAAGGGTTAAAATGGCGATCAGGGAAAGACGCCTGGAGTAGAGCTTTGCTGCAGCGATGGTAAAAACGAGCACAACAAACAGGTCCAGAAGCGTCCATCGCGTTACCCATGTTATCGGCGTATTGTCCATGCCCGTGGCGTGCAGCAGCTGATAGCCCGGCGGCAGATGCAAGGTTGTATCCACCTGCGTGAAGTCATGATCCCAGCCGGCAGCAGGCAACGTCGAAATCTTTCCCGAATAGTTACTGTCCGCTGATAGTTGAATAAGGCCTTTTCGCAGTTCAATACCGGATTTATCGGAACCTTCCAGCTGCGTGATAAATTGTGTGACGCCATCGACCACAACCCTGCCCAGCACCAGGGGTGAATTCATTTCCAGTCGCCAATTCGTGCTCTTTTTCCCGGTGATCTGATCCTGGACCGTATAGCTGGATCCGTCAAAGCGCAGCCAGATATTTCGTTTCAATGACAGTTGATCCGGAGCTGGATGTGGGTCTCCTCTTTTTTCCTGCATCAGCGACAGGGTCTCCGCATCCACCAATCGATAGGCCGGATACTGACGCCATTTGTCCGGCATGGCAGTCTGATTTGGGTCAATGGATGGTGCGCCGTCGATTTCGACGATCCGTAATTGGGTTTGTGCTGAGAAAGACCAGATTTCCGCTTCCGGCCAGAATCCATCGTCGGGCCTGTTGAAGGTCAGTGAAAAAGCCGGCCCAACGTGCCGAATCACCAGTTCCAGTGTCCATCGGCCCGGGCGAACCTGCATGCGAATCCGGCCGTCTTGTTCAATACGCGCCGGCAGTGCACTTTTCAAAGAAAGCGGAATAAACATATTCGGGGAATACGATGGGCCAAGAAGCACTTCTCGGGCGGCGCCCGCCACGTCGAGCGTCATGTAGAGCGTGATTCGAAGTGGAATGGTATCCTCGATAAGACGATAGCTTTGAATTTGAAGCCGGTTTTCAATTTTCTCCTCTTTTTTCCGAACGGCCTGAAACCACAACCGGCCCCGGGAATCGATATTCGGGAAATCGGCTTTTTTACCATGCATTGTCAATGAAACCAGGGCGCTGTCAGTTGCAATTGGCAAATGTTCGGGAATCTTTTTCCAGACAAAGTCGCCGGACAGCCTGTAGACGCCTTTTGCGAGCTTGATTCTGGGGCGCCCTCCCTTTTTTACAACCAGACCCGGCTTCTGGTTGACCCGAATATTAACCGGCCAATGTGGATCGCTGCCGGGTAGGGTTACCCAGCTGTCGTGATGGATTCGCCATTGTTGCTCAAAATGCCCTCCGTGGCTGTCTACGGCCAGCTTCAATTCGGTGGGCCAACTGCACCGACGTTTGTCTGCATCATTATAGTGCGGCGGACATAGATAGGACGCTTCATGGTCATATAGAACCCAGTCAACCCAGGGTTTCAGAGGGGCGGGAATTTTGGGTGGTTCTTTGGCCAGTGCAAGGCTTGTCGCCAATGCAATTATAAAAAAAACGATCGCGCGAATAAAATTCATTGTGTTCAGTTGTATCCTTAGAAGTGGCTTCAGGTTTTGATTATAAAAACAGACGGTTGGATGCCGGATTGAACTTGCCACCGGCCTTCGTTTGTCATTAATACTGTGGCGCAAACGAAATGGGTTGTCAATGATCATTCAACTTTAACTTAAATAGAACCGATACCGTATATTGAGACGAAACGAGATAGTTGCATTAAATAATCGGAGGCGACAAATGGTACAAGGAATCTCGCCGCCACTGTCGGCGCTATCGGTATTGGCAAAAAAAATGCGGGTGACGGCCAACAACGTGGCCAATGCTTTAACACCGGGATTCAAAAAAAGCCGGGTCAACCTTGCGGACGC
>JAFDDL010000630.1 GCA_019310865.1 Deltaproteobacteria bacterium
CCCTTTTCGTGAAAATACCGCTCCGTTTTCACCCGGGACAATACAATCCGGATTCGCGATATCCGATTCGATGGGCACGGTATAATGAAATTCCTGAAGCTGGTCCCCTTCCCGGCCCCGGTGCCCCTCCCGTACCAGGATGGCTCTCTGAAGGTTGAAGATTCGTTCCCCCACCCGATATAGTCCTTCTTCATCCACATCGTTCCCGGTAACCGCGGCGAAAAGCCGGCTTTCAAGGGTCGGGTCCCCGACCTTGTCCGCCGTACTGTTCGTGTACATTATCGGCCATACAAAGTCGCAGAGGACGAGGCTCTCCCTCGCGTAATGCCGATCCTGAATCATTTTCGCCGCCAATGCCTTGCCCTCATAGGTGGAAAAGTCGGCAGCCATTTCGCTGCCCCAGAACCGTTTGCCGATGGCCCGAATGACGTCACCGGTCACAAAAGCGCCTTCCTGCCCGGATACCCACTCCCGCCAGGCATTTGTGGGCCATGTGATGGCATGCATCTGCGGGTCGACCTGCCGCTGCTCCATGGCATATATCAATCCGGTGGCAATGTATATCCTGGGGCCGTAAGCCATCACCTGGCCCGCCTTGGAGGCGTAATCGGTGATCATCCGACTTGCATCGCCCCCAACCACCTCGGCGGCATGATAGACCCCGCCGGCAAGAACATCGCCAAAACCATCGCGATATGAAATTTTCCTTATCAGGGTTTCGATAAACTCATAACTCCCCAATTCGGATAACGGTAATCCCGTGAATTCTTCCGTCAAAATCCCGGCCCGATAGCATCGATCCAGCCACTCGATGAGGGTCATCAATGCCGATGCATCCAGGCCGTATTCTTCAAGCAGCCGTGAGGCATGGAAGGCGACCTCCGTTAATTCACCATATTTTTCAATGACCCGCTCATAGTACAATTCCATTTGAACGCACAACCACTTCCCCTTTGCCCCATTGGACGCCGTATAGGTCGCCCGCGCACAATCGGAAGTGGGCATGCAGCCATAGCACATCAAGCGCTTCATTGGTTTGCCGTTTTCGGGAATATAGTCTCCGAAGCCAGGCATGGGCGCCGGTGTCCATCCAGTCTTCGGTCTTTGCGCTGCATGCCACACCTTGCAGCTCTTTTTTAATTCCCGGGCATGCTTTACCAGCGCCTTCAGCTTGTCCGGGTTGGCTGAAACCGGCTTCTTGCTGCCCATTACCACGATGGCCTTTAGCCGCTTGGATCCCATCACCGCCCCGAATCCGCTGGTCCCGGATGCATCGTCATCGGTGAGCACCGTCGCCATGGAAACCATGCTTTCGCCGGCGGGTCCGGTTGTCACGATCTTTGCCGATTTCCCCAGCTCATTTTTCAGAAGATCCCGGGTTTTGAAGGTACTTTTTCCCCAAAGATGGGACGCGTCTTTCAGCGCTACCGTACTGTCTTTGACCAGTAGATAGACCGGCCGGTCCGCCTTTCCGTATACGACAAGGGCATCATAACCGGCAAACTTCAGTTCTGCGCCCCACCGGCCGCCCAGATTGGCGCTGCAAAAACGCTCAGGGCTTGTCTGGGGTGATTTGCCGCATATTTCCCAACGAGAACCAGCGATCCCGGGAAAGCCCGCCATGGGGCCGTTGGCAAATATCAGCCGATTTTCTGAATGAAACGGGTGTATATCCGGCGGAACCTCGTCCCAATATATCTTTGCAGCAATGCCGCGGCCGCCGATGAAACGATCCGCATATTCTTCTGTCGAAACCGTGGTAATCCGGCCCGATGAAAGATCGACCCTCAATATTCCACCGCCGTATCCATACTTTACGCTCATTTTCAATACCCGTTTCAACTAGAAATATCGATTGCACCCATAAAACTTTGGTTTGACACTTAAAATATTGTTTGATGACGAGTCCAAAACATATGAACATTTTCCAGTTGCACATACCCGAGACCGAGGGGAGCCTCCATGGGTTTTGCTCCCATGTGCTTGACAGCCAGCTCAGGAAATGCGGACGTTCGGACATGTATTCCCGCAACTTGTCTTTTCCGTAAACTTTCAAAAAAAGCTCCGGTATCAGGGTACGCCGAAAGTGTCTGCTTCCATAAAAAGTTCGTCGAACGGTTTTTTATCTTGGAAATAATAACAAAGCGCTACAGGCCAGATTAGAATGTGGATGCCGTTTCTTCAGAAAGCGCGTCCCCGACCGGTATCCGCCGCATAGCCCGCAGGACCCAAAGGGTCAGCACCAATGCCACCATGGCCCCTGTTCCGCAGAACCATCCGATACCGGGATAGGACCAGCGTAAAACCACAAGCCCTGCAATGGCGGGCCCAACCGCCGCCCCAATGTTTTGTACACTCGCAGCCATCACCGCCCAGGACCCATCCTTATCCAATTCCGAAACGGTCCCCATGAGATAGGGAAGTAAAAACAAGTAAGACGCATTCCATGCCACCATGGTCAGGATAAAAGTCGAGGTACTCCGTGCATAAGGCAAAAAATAAATTGACATGGCCAACACCAGCAGACCGAGCGTCATTGGCAAACACCGCCCCCATCGGGTATCGATCACCGCGGCCAGGATGCCGCCTGTCAGGCCGGCTATAACGGTGGCCCCGAGGATCATTCCGATGGTGTCCACCGGAATCTCGATGTGCGCGGCGATACGCTCAGTATACGACCACAGGGAAATATCCCCCAGGAAAACCAGCAGAATTCCGATGAGGATTATGACACCCAGGGGTTTGTGAGGAAACTTGGCATGTGTTTTCTGGTCTGTAGCTATTTTTTTCGGCAGAAAAAAGAATGCGGGGACAAGAAACATAAAAAGGATTCCGATGGCAGCGAACCCCCCTGGATACCCCCAGGGCCCGACGATGAGCGGCATACCC
>JAFDDL010000631.1 GCA_019310865.1 Deltaproteobacteria bacterium
TTGGTGTGGCAGCGCGTTGCAAATGCCCACAACACCGCGTTGGTGTCGGTGACATCAACGTCTTTGTCTACCAGGATGATCTTGGGAACTATCTTACCTGCCTTACTCGTAAAAACCAGATCGGCCAGTTCTGCGACGATGTCGTCTCCCTTGTACGCGTCAATATCGACCGATACCGCCAGGAAATGCAACGCTGCCTCCGGCGGACATGAACACCCGACCACAGGGAATCCATTTTTTCGAAGATCCGAAAGTACTTTCGCGGCAACGCCCAACGCCCAGCAGGTGTGACATTCCTCTACCGGTTCTCCGGCGCAAACCGCCGGAAGTATGGGATCATCCCGATGGCTGATGGCGGATACATGATAGCTGGGAGCCATACTGTGTTTCGTGCCCGGCATGTAGCCCGAGTACTCTCCCATGGGACCCTCCGGCTTCAGGTCGTCGTAGTGGACCCTGCCTTCGATCACGATCTCGGCGCTTGCCGGAACCATCAAATCCACTGTCTCCCCCTTGACCAATTCGAGCGGTTTGCCGATAAAGCCTCCGATCAAATCCGCCTCATCGACATCTCTGTCGACAGCCATGCTGGAGACGAACGGGGTCACCGGCGGACATCCCAGCGCGAGCGCAAACGGCATGGGCTCGCCGATCTTTTTCCATTCGTCCATGACGACGCCCAGGTGCTGTCTCGGGGAAATCATGCCGGTCATTGTTTTCCTGTCATGCACCATGATCCTCGCGATCGCCCAGTTCGTCCAGGAACGATCCGGGGTTCGTACGATTATCGTGCCCCAGGTATTGATATAACGGCCTCCGTCGCCCTGATGCAGAAACGGTACCGGGAATTTGAGCAAATCCACCTGGTCTCCAAGTATTATATTTTGTTTACACAGACCGGTTGAGACAGGTTTTGGCCTGATCGGTTTCACTTCCGGTACCCGGGACAGCGTTTCGATCACTTCAGCAAAAGACGCTGAGGGGGGCAGGCCAAGGGATATCGCCGGCCGGCAATAACGCTGATCGCGTTGACGGCTCAACGCAGCCGGAGCGCCCAGCAGCCGGAAACCCTGCGCCGAATCCTTGATATTATTGAACAGCGGCGCCGGTGCTTTCAGGTCGTAGGAGCGTCGGATGATGGCGCCGGCTTCAAGATGCCAGTCGACTTCGCAGTCGATCTCCTGAATTTCACCGATATTTTTCAGTGTTTCCACATAGTCACGGAAACTTGATAAATGTGCCCTGGATAATTTTGGCCTGCCGGGCGCCGGTAAAGGTTGACGCGGCCCTTCCAAGCATCCCGCTATGCCGCTTCCCATTGTCAAACCGGCAGTACCCATGGCGCTCGCATGGATAAATTCTCGGCGGGTGAATTTTGGTTGTTTTTTTTTCATAATGAAACCTCCAAATGTCTTATTGTAGATTAGGGGCGTCGGATGATGCCGCCGGCCTATTTTTTTTCAATCATAATTCGGACTGCACATTTTAGTGTTTTTTCGTTTTGATTTTAGACTCTTAGGGCTATCTAATTGAAAGCACCTGTTATCGAATCAAAATATATCATAGATAACAAAATTGTCAAGAAATTTTTGATTAAATTTTGCTCTTATTCTATCTGGTTTTAATAAAGACATCCTCTGAATAACGGAAATCTTTAATCATCAATATGTTATGATTTTATCAAAGTTGTTCAGAACGACATGTGCGGCATCAGCTAGATCTATCCGGAGCCACCTGACGACCCTATCGACATCTCTGTTTTTCATCCCGTCGAGCATGTCGCGGTGATACGGCAGGTCTACATCCCGCTCATAATTTTTTACTTCACGCATCAAAATATGTAAATATGGGCTGACAATGTCCCATAACATGCTTATATGTCTTAATAGAATTGGCATCCGCGCTTCTTTATAAATTGTAAAGTGAAATTTCCTATTGACCCTAAGACTTTCATCAGAATCAAACGGAGAATACGTTTTGACATATTGATTATGTAAGTCTTCCAAACGTTCTATGGTTTTTTCGGATCGATGTGGTACAGCCTTTTCAACGGCCATTGTTTCTAAAACCAGACGAATATTTAGTGTTTCTTCCAGGCTTTCTTTGGATAATTTAATGACCACCTTTTCCCGTTTTTTATTTGGATACAAAAAACCGCTGGCCTCGAGCCTTGTGAGAGCCTCTCGAACCGGCATTGGGCTAACTCCCAATCGATTGACGATCGTTTCGGTGATCAACCTTTCTCCCGGCGCAATTTTTCCCGAGAGAATGGCATGCAAAAGTTCATCATATACCATTTGCTGGATCGTCCGGGTCTTTAATGGTTTGAGTGCAATCAGGGAACGATTGGTGTCCGGGGCGGCCTCTGTTTTATCAGAAGGGGCGTGTGGTGATATTCTTTTTGAATTTCGAAGAGATCTTGTCCCCGCCATTTCGGGGAAACCGGCATCTTGAAACCATTTTTTTTACAATGCTGGAGACACTCGAACTCGTTAATGGCTTTGAACCTTTTCTTGATTTGAATAAAAAATCATCGCTATCCGGTTTGAATTTCTCGAGATAAAATAGGAATGACTCATAAACTTCGGGGCCAAGCGCGAGCGTAACCAAATCTTTATCAAGCCGGCCCAGTGTAATCTGATCGCCCGGTTTGACGCCCTCAAGATTTTTTACCTTTAACGTGAGCAGCACCTTTATTTTAATATCCGTATGGGTAATCGTATCAAACAGGAGCAAATCTCGGGGTTTGGATTCAAGTGTCGCCCTGACCCTGTCCCGAAAGCTTCGTTCCTGCATAGATTCGTTTTGTGGTTTGTCGTGAACATTCTCGTTTAACACGTGTCCTCCATGGAAATGATTAGATGGTACAAGTTACAAAATATAGG
>JAFDDL010000632.1 GCA_019310865.1 Deltaproteobacteria bacterium
TTCGAGAGGCAGATAATATCTTGACTCCGCAATTCATATTGTCTGTGTAATCGGAAGGAATCGTGAAAAAGGAGGGTAACATGGCTAAACGAGCATTAATCTTTAAATGTTTCAGGTCCCTTAAGTTTTTTCAACCTCACATGTTTGTATTTTTATGCATCATTCTGATGTTAAGTGCTAAAGGCTATGCTGAAAACAAGTGGATTTCTTTTGATATTCCCTCACAAAATGTGAATCAGGCTTTGGATTCATACGTCGAACACACGAATTTAAGCCTGGTGTATTCGCTGGAAGACCTTGGGGAGATCAGCTCAAAGAAAGTTTCGGGACAATTTTCACCCGTCCGGGCTCTGGAAATCATGCTTAATGGCACAGGACTCGTCTTCACACAGACTGATAACACGACGATTTCCATCAAGAAAAACCACGCAATTAAATCTGTCGACAAGCAGCCGGAGATCGGGACGACATCCACCTCCCAAAAAAATCCAACACCGGTGTCGACAGTTTCAGCCGGGGCAGAAGTGGACAAATCCGCCCCCCCCCAAGAGGGCGCAGCAGAAAAAAAAGCGGTTCCCGAAGATTATGTCTTAGAGGAAATTGTGGTCACGGCAACCAAAACCGGGGAAACAGAACTTCAGAAAACAGCCCTTGCCATCACCGCCTTTTCTGAAGAGAACCTCAGGGACTCCGGCGTGTTCATGCTTCAAGAGCTGGGTACATTTGCGCCCAATGTCGAGTTCACCCACAACACGGGCACCACTGTCCAGGGGTATATCCGGGGTGTTGGAAACCCGCGATTTGGAATTTCGGGCGGGGAGACAAATGTCGCTTATTATATAGACGGGGTTTATCTTTTAAGGGGCCAGGGCATATTACACGAATTTTTCGACCTCGAACGCGTGGAGGTTCTTCGCGGACCCCAGGGCACCCTATGGGGCCGAAACGCAAACGGGGGCGCCGTCAACTTCATTACCAAGCGGCCCAGCGATCAGCTCGAAATCAAGGCCAGTGCCGAGTTCGGCAATTTCAGCAAACGTCGATTTGACGCCACTGTCAGCGGTCCTATTGTTGAAGACAAAGTCAAAGTCCGGCTGACGCTTTCCGACACCGAAAGTGACGGCATCCTGAAAAACATTACACCGACGGGAAACGATCCCCGTAGCCAGGATGTCACCAGTATGCGTGCAAGCATTGAATTCATGCCCTCCGAGTCGATCAACTTGCGACTCAGTGGCGATTACTCTGATTCCAGCAATAATGGTGGGGCGTGGAAATCAAGAAACAGCCAAGGTTTTTCGGGGCTAACCGTTCCACAGGATTTTTTCGAAGTCAACATGGACTTTCCGGGCAACTCTGAAGCAGAAAATTGGGGTGTCGCCGGTTTTCTCGATATCAACCTGCCGCGCGGGATGGTGCTTCGCTCCATAACCGCTTACCGGGAAAATAAGACATCTTTAATGTATGAAATTGACGGCTCTGACAACCCGGCAGCGGCATCGCAGGTCGGTGGTCCCGGCTCCACCGACCAATTCCAGCAAGAGATCCAACTCAATGCGAACTGGGACCGGTGGAAGTGGATCCTGGGCGGTTTTTATTTTCACCAGGAATCAATAAGTGACAGCGCAGGGGCGCTGCTTCCGGGAGGAATTTATACCTATATAAATAACCGGGAAGAGGAAACCGATTCATATGCGCTTTTCGGCGATGTCCGCTACGCTATCACCGACAAGATGTCTGCCAATGCCGGTCTTCGCTTTAGTTTCGATGACAAGCGCTTGAACGCTTTCACCTTTGCCCAATACTTTGGATTCATTATTGTACCCCCCTCATTTAGCGAATTTTCGGAAAAATATGAGGAGTGGCTTCCCAAGTTTGGCGTCGACTATCAGTTCTCAGATGATTTGATGGCCTACGTATCGATAGCAAAAGGATACAGGCCCGGTGGACTTGAGCCTGCGAATATAACCGTAGATCCATTTATCGATGCGGAATTTGTATGGAATTATGAGCTTGGCTTTAAAAGCGAATGGTTCGATAATCGGTTGAGGGCCAATGTCGCATTATTTTACTCCGACTACCAGGACATGGAGGTGCTGTACGTCGTGGACAGTATCGGACAAACGGATAATGCCGCAGAGGCCGCGCTCAAGGGTGTTGAGCTCGAGTTTCTGGCCCGGCCCTTGAAAGCGTTGACCCTCAATGGCGCCGTGTCTTACCTTGACGCTACCTATGAAGAATTCATGACTGTTGTGCGGGGTCTTACTGTGCCGCTGGATGTGTCCGGGAACAGACTGCCATATACGCCCAAATGGACATTTGCTCTTGGCGCACAGTATGTTTTTACCTTAGGTAATTTTGGCTTTCTCACAGTCAGAGGAGATGTATCCTGGAAGGATCAAATCTATTTCGACCAATATAACGAGGAACTGTTTTCCCAGGAAAGTTATACCCTTGTAAACGGCCTGGTGCGTTTTGAGACGGTCGACGGCCGGTGGAGCGCAGAACTATATGCTACGAATCTTTTCGAAGAGGAATATATGACATACGGCCAGCCGTCATTAAATATCGGGGATGTACTGAATGCGCCAGGCAATCCGCGGTTGTACGGATTCCGGCTGGCGTTCAATTACTAGCCAATAACCGCAGTCTCCAGGAAAGCGGAGACTCCAGGAAAGCGTAGACTCCAGAGTGAAAAGGGGTTCCTCAACAGTTGATTGATGGAGCCCTTTTTTACGCATCCACGATCGATCAACAAGTCGGAGGAAATCATGACAGAAGGTAAAGTCGCATCCAATGGCATACAAATCTGGTACGAAGATTTCGGGAATCCGGACGCGCCCACTGTGCTGCTCATCGGAGGCTCCAGTGCTCAGGCCAC
>JAFDDL010000067.1 GCA_019310865.1 Deltaproteobacteria bacterium
CATCAGTGTGGCAGATGCCCTCTATGAAAAAGGTTTTTATTCAGCCGGTGAGATCGCCTGTAGCTCTGTTGAAGAACTTGACCAGGTTCGGGGGCTTTCATCTGAAGATGCGGCGTTACTGGTTGAAAACGCAAAGCAATACATTGAAGAGATAGAAACTCAAAAAAGTATTTCTGATGATTCGGATGATCTGGAAGACTCGGATAATTCGGAAGACTCGGATAATTCGGAAGATTCGGATAATTCGGAAGATTCGGAAGATTCGGATAACTCGGATGACTCGGATGACTCGGATGATCCGGAAGCGACCTCTCAACCACAACCAGAGGATTTGCCGAACACTGATGAAGAATTGGCAGAAACGCAATCAGATGATCGAGAGGATCAATCAGCATAATCGGTAGGAAAATGTTGTCGCGTTATATTCACACTGTTAACCCGGTGACCGATTGCATGGACCTGAGTGATAGGTATTGAAGGGGGACGAATGGCCAAGATCAGGGTATTTGAGCTTGCCAGAGAATTAAATATCACGACCAGAGAGCTTCTTGGGAAGATGGGAGAGCTTGAGATTGAGGTGAAAAGCCACATGAGTTCTCTGGAAGACGATGTGATTTCCCGTATCAAAGAGAGCCTTTTCGGGAAAGAGAAAAAAAATGTGGAAGAAACCCGGGTAAGGCCAACGGTCATTCGCCGTCGACGCAAGGCCGTGGTCAAAAAACCGGCGGAAACGAAGCCGCAGGCTGAGACGGTTGAACCTGACGGGGTCAAAGAGCCGACGGCACTTGTTGAAGATGTCGCAGCTGTTGAAAGTGCACCGGAGAAAACGGAACCGATCCCGGTAACTGAAGCAACTGCAGCCCAAGAGGCAACACCGGAGGGCACTGAATCAGCAGCAGCAGTCGAGGGCCAACCGGCTGAACCGACCGCTGAAGAACCCACTGAAATTGCGGCAGATTCTACCGTGCAGGCGCAAAAGCCGACTTCCGAAGAAACGGCTGCCCAAGACATCGTTTCACAAGAAGTCCCGGAAACAGTCGTCGATTTAAAAGATAAAAAGCCGTCCGAATCGATTGCTGAGACGCCGGCTGAGCAGAAAGTCGATGCAGAAACCCCGAAAGCCAAGAAAGCCAAGAAAAAGGGTAAACGTGAAGCAGCTGCGAAAATTATCCAACTGCCTGTCGAACCGGTGACGCCGGAGCCCACGGAACAAAAGGAAACCAAAACAGGCGCTGCAAAACGACGATCCGGATACGCGACGGCGAGAAAAGGTGGTGTTCGGACAATGCCCGAACCGGCTCAGATGCCGGCAAAGGAAAAAAAGAAGGGCAAGCGGGCCAAAAAAGCAGAAGAACCCGGTCAGGATAAGCGGTTCTTCAAGAAAAAAATTTCCTTTCGAAGGCGCGAAGTGGTGGAAGGCGCCGCGCTTTTCACTGGTGAAAAGCGGGGGCAAAAGGGACGCAAGAAGGGCAGAGCCAAACAGGCACCAGCAGAAAAAACACAAATTACCGTTGCAAAGGCGATCAAGCGGCGAATTAAAATCGATGATACCATCGTATTGTCGGAGCTGGCAAAACGAATGGGCATTAAAGCAGGGGATATGATTAAAACCCTCATGGGTATGGGGGTGATGGCAACGGTAAACCAGACCATCGATTTTGACACGGCCGTGCTGGTGGCTGGTGAATTCGATTATGAGGTTGAACGGGCCAGCTTCGAAGAAGGCACCATCATCAAAGAGCAGATCGATGATCCGGAAAAACTGCTTCCCAGGCCGCCCGTTGTGACCATCATGGGACATGTGGATCATGGTAAGACGTCTTTGCTCGATGTGATTCGCAAAACTCGAATTACTGAGCGTGAGGCCGGTGGCATTACCCAGCACATCGGTGCCTACTACGTGAAGACCAGCAAGGGCCATATCGTATTTTTGGATACGCCCGGCCATGAGGCCTTTACGGCTATGCGGGCTAGGGGCGCCAAGGTGACGGACCTGGTGGTCCTGGTGGTCGCGGCGGACGACGGCGTGATGCCCCAGACCGTTGAAGCCATCAACCATGCCAAGGCCTCTGAAGTTCCCATCATCGTGGCGGTCAACAAGATTGACAAGGCCGATGCAGAGCCGGATCGTGTCCAACGTCAGCTTGCGGAAATCGGGCTGACACCTGAAGATTGGGGCGGGGAAACCATTTATGTGAACGTGTCCGCCAAACAGAACCAGGGCATCGATGATCTGCTTGATATGATTCTGCTTCAGGCCGAAATGTTTGAACTCAAGGCCGACCCGAATCGACTGGCCGTTGGCCATGTTGTGGAGGCCAAACTCGATGCCGGCAGAGGCCCGGTTGCAACGGTGCTAATACAAAAGGGCACCTTACGTTCCGGAGATGTGGTGGTTTGTGGTGTCCATTACGGGAAGGTCCGCGCCCTGTTAAATGATCGAGGACAGCAATTAGCCGACGCCGGACCGTCCATACCCGTGGAGGTAATCGGCCTGTCGGGTGTACCGGTGGCCGGCGATGAGATCATTGCCCTGGAGGATGAAAAGAGCGCCAAACAAATCAGTGAACACCGAATTCAAAAACAGCGATCCCTTGAGCTGGCGAAAAACAGTCGTATGAGCCTCGACAAACTTTTTGAAAAAATGCAGGAAGGCGAGGTCAAGGATCTGAACTTGATCATCAAGGCAGACGTGGATGGTTCCACCGAAGCGCTGAGAGATTCCCTGGTGAAGCTGTCCAACGAGGAAGTTCAAATCAATGTCCGGCACGCGGCTACGGGAACCATCACTGAATCGGACGTATCTTTGGCGGCGGTTTCAGATGCCATTATCATCGGGTTCAATGTGCGGCCCAATCCCAAAGTGTCTGAAATGGCCCAGGAAGAAAATGTGGATATGCGGTTTTACACGGTCATCTACGATGTCATCAAAGAGGTCAAGGCCGCCATTCTCGGCATGATGGCACCCACCTTTGAGGAGCGCGTCCTGGGCCGGGCCGAAGTTCGAGAGGTGTTTCATGTGCCCAAAGTCGGCGCCATTGCCGGGTGTTATGTTACGGATGGTAAGATCGAGAGGGGAAAAAATATTCGCGTGTTAAGAGATGGCGTCATTCAGTATGAGGGGCAGGTGGCTTCCCTCAGGCGGTTTAAAGACGATGCCAAGGAAGTGCAAAGTGGTTATGAATGCGGAATCGGTGTTTCCAACTACAATGATATCAAAGTGGGTGATGCGCTGGAATGTTTCTATCTGGAAGAGATAAAACCGGTGCTGGAGTAAGGTTCGCGCAGAAATTAATTCACAATTTTAGGTGTTGAGGCGCCCAGCTGGCAAGGCACGAAACTTAAAGAATATCAGGATATTCTGTATTTTCGTAACGCCGTCAGATGGGATGAATCGACACATAAAATGTGAAGTTATTTATGCGCGAGCCCTTAGGTTGATAGGGGTAATATGGTTGTTGGACTTGGACTCATTACGCTCAGATTGCATGATTGCAGATCGCTGAAAGGCAAACGACGAGTGGTTAAGGCAATCATCAACCAGCTTCGCAACCGGTTCAATGTTTCTGCCGCGGAAGTCGGGGCCAATGATATTCACCAGCGTGCAGAGATCGGGCTTGCGGTGGTCGGCAACGATCGGACGCGCGTGAATTCCAAATTGGATAAGATGTTTAACCTGGTCGATGACATGGGGCTTGCCGAGATCCTTGACAGCCAGATGGAGATGATCAACCTATGAAGTCCTTTCCAAGAGCTGATCGCGTAAGCGCCCAAATTCAGAAGGTTTTGGCGGAGGTATTAAGAAAAAAAATTAAAGATCCCCGACTTGAGGCGGTGGTCATTACGGCCGTTAAAATGGCCCAGGATATCAAATCGGCGCGGGTCTATTATGCTGTTTCCGGAAGCCGGCATGCCAGAGAGCAGGCCGGCCGGGGATTTGATGATGCGCGGGGCTATATTAAGCGGCTGCTGGCCAAAAAGCTCGGACTTCGGTATATGCCCGAGGTCAGATTTTTTTATGACGAATCAATTGACTATGGTGACCACATAGACAGCCTTCTTAAGACGGTACATGTTGATGATGAAACAAATAATACATCAGCTGAGTAACAGCGATCATATTTTTATTGCAACGCATGCCAATCCGGACGGCGATGCAATCGGATCGCTGATTGCCATGGGATTGGCGCTCGACGCTCTGGGAAAAGATACCACGCTGTACTGTGAGAGCTCCATTCCGGCGGTGTATCGGTTCCTGCCCAATGTGAATCGAATTACGCATCATGTGCCGGCCGGTGCTCGGTATGACGCGGCGTTGATTTTGGATTGCGGAAGCCTGGAGCGAATTGGTGAACCGGCGGATCGAATCAGCCAGGTTTCAGTTATTATCAATGTCGATCATCATTATACCAATAGCGGTTTTGGTCACCTGCATTATATCGCACCGTCTGCATGCGCGACGACGGAGATTGTGTATCAACTCATCAAGGCGCTGGGTGTTTCATTGAACCAGTCCATGGCAACCTGCATTTATACCGGCATACTGACGGACACCGGTTCATTCAGGTTCTCCAACACCAACCGGGCGGCATTTTTCATTTGTGACGAGATGGTTGGATTGGGTGTGAAACCGGATCTCATTGCCCAGTTCGTCTACGGAACCTACTCACTGGGGCGATTGAAATTGCTGAATATGGCGCTTGATTCCATTGAAATATCGCCCAATGGACAGCTTTCTCTTATGGTGGTTACCCGGGAAATGATGAATCAGACCGGAACCGATCCGTTTGATGCCGACGGGTTGATCAATTACGCCCGGAGTATCGAAAACGTAAAGCTTGCGGCAATGATACAGTCGCAATACGACGATAGACAGAAAAATGGGGATCCTGCCGGGTTTCATGTCAGCCTGCGATCCAACGGATCGGTCGACGCAGCGGCCGTTGCCGGCCTGTTCGGCGGCGGTGGTCATTTTTCGGCAGCTGGATTTCATATCGATGCAACGCTGGTGCAGGTGAAGAAACGGCTGTTTGATTTGGCAATGACATTGGAACGTTGGGAACCCAAAGTGTGCGTGATTCCCGAATGGGAACGACTGGTGGACAACAGCGGTGAAAGAAAAACCGGATTACTTTAAACCGGATGCGCTCAAACCGCAGACACAGTCAAGTGGCTTTCTGATCCTTGATAAACCGGCGGGGATGAGCTCTGCCAAACTGGTTTCTGTTGTAAAAAAGACACTGGGTGTTCGGAAAATGGGCCATACCGGCACCTTGGATCCATTTGCCACCGGTGTCATGGTTTGCTGTGTAAACCAGGCGACAAAGCTGGCCCAATATTTCCTGGTTGGTTCCAAGTCGTATGAGGCGACCCTTTGTCTGGGAGTTGAAACCGACACCCAGGACGCAACGGGGCAGGTGGTGGCCACCAGCAACCGGACAGATATTCCCAAAGAGACCATTCGCCTGACGCTGTCGCAGTTTGTGGGGCAAATTGAGCAGGTTCCGCCGGTTTACTCAGCACTGAAGCACAAGGGCAAGCCCTTGTATCGGCTGGCAAGGCAGGGCGCACCGATACGAAAGCCGGCCCGACCGGTGCAGATTCATGCGCTCCGGATTCTGGATATGAATTTGCCACTGGTTCGCTTTTCGGTTTCCTGCGGCGCGGGGACATACATCCGGACCCTGTGCCACGATATCGGTTTGGTGCTCGAGTGCGGGGGGCATTTGAAGCACTTGGTTCGAACGGAATCCTGTGGATTCAAATTATCGGATGCCATATCGCTGGCCACTGTGAAACGGGTGAACCGTTTCGACCCGGACCAGCTCCGTATGGTATCCATGGCGGATGCTTTGATGGAATATCCGGAATGGATTGCAGACAACCGCCTGGCCCAAAAGATTCGATTTGGGCAACCGGTCGGCCCTGAGGATTTCGGTCAATCGGCAGATAGCGGGGGAAAAAATTATATCAAAGTTGTTGACACGAATCGCCGTCTGTTAGCAGTATTGAGATCGGTGGAAAATGAACGTGTTTATGAATATGGCTGTGTGCTCAACCCGTGAATCAGTCATGGGTGGACACAACAAAAAAAAGTTTTGAATAAATTATGAATTGGGAGGCGAAAAGAAAGTGGCATTAACGATACAAGACAAAAAGGCGTTGATTGATCAATATAAACTCCATGAAGCGGATACCGGTTCTCCGGAGGTACAAATCGGACTGCTGACATACCGGATTTCATATCTGACCGATCACCTGAAGACTCATAAAAAAGACCACCACTCCCGCAGGGGGCTTTTGATACTGGTCGGCAGGCGGCGGCGGCTTTTGAATTATGTGAAGAGCAAGGATGTGAAGCGGTATCGGTCCCTTATCGAAACGCTTGGTTTACGAAGATAACACGACGGAAGTCGTCCGTTCAATTCAAAAGGAAGATTCGGTTGTTATCCTTAACCCCCTTATCGTTGCATGCATGGTGCAAGCAACGGTTGCCCGTGGTTGATCGCGTGCGAACCGATTTTCACTCATTCGCAAGATGCTGTTGATCCCTTTTGGTGTTCTGTTGTCGGCGAAGTCGAATTAGGAGATAAATATGGAAATGTTATTAAATGCAGAAATTGGTGAAAAGACGCTCAGCATTCAGACCGGGAAAGTGGCCAAGCAGGCTTCCGGATCGGTAGTGGTTCAATATGGTGAAACCATCGTGCTGGTAACGGTCGTGGGGTCGCCTGAAGAAAGAAAGACAGACTTTTTACCGCTGACTGTCGAATACCAGGAAAAAATATACGCAGCAGGTAGAATCCCCGGCAACTATTTTCGTCGGGAGATCGGCAGGCCCAGTGAAAAGGAAACATTGACGGCGCGACTGATCGATCGACCGATCCGGCCGCTTTTTCCCAAAGGTTACCGGTATGAAACCCAGGTTGTCGCGACGGTTCTTTCTATGGATCAGGAAAACGATCCGGATATCCTGGCCATGATTGGTGCATCGGCTGCCCTCGAGATATCCGACGTCCCGTTTGCGGGTCCCATCGCGGCGGTGCGTGTCGGGCGAATCGACGATCAGTTTGTGGTAAATCCCACCATCGATCAATGCAAGCAAAGCGATATCAACCTGATTATCGCCGGTTCCAGGACCGGCGTGGTCATGGTCGAAGGCGGCGGAAACATTGTTTCGGAGGCCGATATGCTGGAGGCCATCTTTTTTGGCCATCGCGCCATCCAGCCGATCATTGATATTCAACTGAAACTCAAAGAAGCACAGGGTGTTGAAAAACGCGAATTTTCATTGCCGGAGAAGGATGCGGATCTGGTAGCGGCTGTGGAACAAATTGCCACGGAACGTTTCCGGAAAGCCAATCAAGTTACCGACAAGCAGGCCCGGCAAAAAGCCATTCGAACGGTCAAGACCGAAACCCTTGAAGAACTGGGTGAAGCCTATGAGGATCGAGCCGGCGAAGTTTCCGAAATTCTGAGCGATCTGTATAAAAAAATCTGCCGCGACTTGATTCTGAAAGAAGGCAAGCGGATCGGTGACCGCAGATTTGACGAGGTCAGGGACATTGCCTGCGAGGTGGGGGTGCTGCCGCGGCCGCACGGCTCCGCCCTGTTTACCCGGGGAGAGACCCAGGTGCTCGGGGTGTTGACCCTGGGGTCCACACTGGACGAACAGCGCATTGAAACCCTGAGTGGCGACGAGACGCGGGCCTTCATGCTCCATTATAATTTCCCGCCCTACTCCGTGGGAGAAACCCGCCGTATGAGTGGCCCGAGCCGGCGGGATATCGGCCATGGTGCCCTGGCTTTACGGGCTCTGGAAAAAGTCCTGCCTCAAAAAGAGGATTTTGAATATACCATCCGCCTGGTTTCGGAAGTTTTCGAGTCTAACGGATCCTCATCCATGGGGACCGTCTGTGCGGGTACCCTGGCGATGATGGATGGTGGCGTGCCGATTCCGGCCCCGGTTTCCGGCATTGCCATGGGGCTAGTCAAAGAAGGCGACCAGGTGGTGATATTGTCCGACATTCTTGGGGACGAAGATCACACCGGCGATATGGATTTCAAGGTGGCCGGAACCAAGGACGGCGTGACGGCACTCCAGATGGATATCAAGATCCATGAGCTTCCCAGGGATATTCTGGAAAAGGCCTTGGAGCAGGCCCGGGCTGGTCGGCTTCACATTCTGGATAAAATGATGGAGGCCATCGGTTCGCCGCGTAGCGAGCTGTCACCCTATGCCCCGAAGATCATGACCATCACCATCAACCCGGACAAGATCCGTGACATCATCGGCCCGGGCGGCAAGATTATTCGAGCCCTTCAAACCGAGACCAACACCCGGATTGAAATCGATGATAGCGGACTGGTTAAAGTCGCGGCCCTTTCCAGTGAAGAGGGCGATGCCGCCATCGCGCGCATCAACGAGATAACGGCCGAACCCGAGATAGGTGCCATTTATACCGGCAAGGTCGTTAAAATAATGGATTTTGGGGCCTTTGTCCAAATTATGCCGGGTACAGACGGGCTGGTACACATTTCCCAGCTTGCCTCCCACCGGGTCAACAAGGTTACCGATATCGTTTCGGAAGGCGATGAAATCAAAGTCAAGGTACTTGAAATTTCGCGCGACGGTAAGATCCGCCTGAGTCACAAGGCTGTCCGGGAAGATTGAGATGGAAAACCGGCTAAATAAGACCAGCCTTGACAACGGGATCCGGATCCTGACCAAAAACATGCCCTATGCCAAAAGCGTCTCCATGGGCGTTTGGGTGGATGCCGGCGCCCGGGACGAACGCCTGGAGGAAGGCGGTCTGTGTCATTTGATCGAGCATATGATCTTCAAGGGGACACAGAAGCGAACGGCTTTTGAGATCGCCAAGGCTTTCGATGCCATCGGTGGCCAGACCAATGCCTTCACCACCATGGAAAATACCTGTTACCATGCCCGGGTGATGGATACGCACCTGGAAACCATGGTGGATATCCTCTGTGACATCTTTTTAAATTCGAGTTTTCAAAATTCTGAATATGAAAAAGAGCGGCCGGTCATCCTCCAGGAGATCGGTATGCTGGAGGATAACCCCGAAGACTATATCCACGTTATTTTGGGGCAGGCCTTTTGGGGCGAACACCCCCTGGGTCAATCGGTTTTAGGATCTCGTGAAAATCTGCTCCGATTTACGTCCCAGGACGTCAAGGCTTTTTTCCGACGCTTTTATCAGCCGGATCGCATCGTGATTTCCGCGGCGGGAAACATCTCCCATGATCATTTCGTCTCGCTGGTGGGCCCCGCTTTTGAATCGATCGTGCACACGAACCAGTTCCCCGAGAGAAAACCGTTCCTTGGACGGAACCGCACCACCATCTGCAAGCGCGACCTTGAACAGGTGCACATCTGCCTGGGAACCCGGGGCCTTTCCATGACGGATTCCAGGCGCTTTTCATTTTCTCTCATGAATACGGTGTTGGGCGGTAACATGAGTTCGCGCCTCTTTCAGGAGATTCGGGAAAAAAGAGGCCTTGCCTACTCGGTCTATTCATTTATGGCCGCCCATGTGGATACGGGGATGTTCGGCGCCTATGCGGCCGTGGACCCGAAGCAGGCAATCGAGACCATCGAATTAATTTTAAAGGAAATGCGTCAATTGAAAGACTGCATCATCGATGCGGATGTACTTCACGACGCCAAGGAATATACCAAGGGAAATCTGCTGCTCGCTTCTGAAAGCGTGGATAACCAGATGGCGCGCCTGGCCCAGAATGAAATGCATTTTGGCCGATATATTCCGGTTTCCGAAGTGGTGGACCAGGTGGAACAGGTTACAACCCGCGACATTTGTGACGTCGCAGTGGACCTGTTTCAAGCCGATCCCATGGCCTTTGCGCTGGTGGGACCGGTTTCAGATGAGAAACCGTTTGATCAGTTACGTTCGCTTTAAAGCCGTTATCCATGGATACAAAACCTGTTGTTCAGTTTCTGCGCCTTCGGCCCGAAGCAGATTCGGACCTTCCCCTGCCGCGCTATATGACACCGGAAGCGGCCGGAATGGATATTAGCGCCGCTGTTGAATCGCCCAAGGTTCTGGCTGTCGGTGAAATCGCCCTGATACCCACAGGTTTTGCCATGGCGCTGCCACCGGGATTTGAGGCCCAGGTTCGGCCTCGCAGCGGCCTGGCCGTTCGCCATGGCATCGGCCTGATCAATTCACCGGGAACCATCGATGCCGATTACCGCGGCGAAGTGTGCATTGCCGTGATCAACCTGGGCCAAAAGCCCTACACCATCTGTCGCAAGGATCGAATCGCACAGCTTGTGATCAAACGCTGCTACCAGGCCCGACTTGAAGTGGTGGAACAGCTTGACGAAACCGCGCGCAATACCGGCGGGTTTGGGCACACGGGAGTTTAAATGGCCTCTTTGCCGGATGTCGATACCGGTCGTCTCACGTTGTGCATGCTGGCCAGCGGCAGCAAGGGAAACGCCATATATCTTTCAGACGGTCGGACATCGGTGCTCATCGATGCCGGCCTTTCGGGCAAGGAAATCGAACGGCGCCTCGGGCAACAAAACATCGATCCTGAATCCATTTCCGCCATTGTGGTCTCCCACGAACACTCCGATCATATTCAAGGGGTTGGCGTGCTCTCCCGGCGCTACCAATTGCCCGTGTATATCAACCCCGACACACTTGCCGCCGCCCCGAAGCTGGGCAAGCTGTTTGAAGTCAGACCCTTTGAATGTGGCCGATCCTTTCACCTTGACGGCCTTTTGATCCATCCGTTTTCCATCTCCCACGACGCTGCGGACCCGGCCGGATTCACCATTAGCCAAAACGGAGCAAAGATTGGGATTGCCACCGATCTGGGTATCGCAACGGGCATGGTGAAAGAACATCTCAGGGATTGCTCGGCGCTGGTTCTCGAGGCAAATCATGATCCGGACATGCTCATAAACGGCCCGTATCCCTGGTATTTGAAGCAACGTATTCGAGGGCGAACCGGTCACCTGTCCAACCAGGCTTCCGGAGACCTGCTTCAGGAAATTCAACACGGGCAGCTCTCACACGTGGTGCTGGCCCACTTAAGCGAGACCAACAATACCCATCAAATCGCCTACGATTCGGTTTTCCCGGCCCTGACCCGCTGCCGGCCCCAGATATCCGTTGCCAGCCAGGACCGCTCCGGCGCATTGATCAGCCTGTAATAAGGGTTCTCGTGCCGATTTACGCCAAAGAGAGCATTGTCTTGGCATGGCTCTGTATCGGAGACGAATCTCTCAGACGCTGCTGACCAAATTGTATTGGAGTAGGAACCGCGAATGAACACAAATAGACACGAATTGGAAAAGTTGAATTCGCTTTACAGCCATATTCGAACCGTATGAGGTAAAACCATGAATGAACGACTTTATTTACTGAAAATCAGGTTGCTTGATATTGA
>JAFDDL010000633.1 GCA_019310865.1 Deltaproteobacteria bacterium
CACGATACATGCAGAAACTTACCGTCCAGTGCAATGATACCGGCCCCATAAGCAGCGGTTTTGCGGCCCAGGCCAATCCGTTATCGAGCGGCGTCCTCAGACAAACGGACACTTTTTTTAAGGTATTAAGAAAATTATATGATCAAACCGGAAAAGCGTAAAGCGGTTTACCTTCTTCACGAGCAAGGCATGGGCGTGCGCCAGATTGCCCGCGACCTTGGAATCAGTCCCAATACGGTGATGCGCATTGTCGCCCAGGAGGGGGAGATGCCGGAAACCGTACGCAAAGATAAGCTCTGGATCGATCCGACGCTTTTGGCACGGCTTTACAGCGACTGCCAGGGCCGGGCGCAACGGGTGTATGAAAAACTCAATGAAGAAGAAGGAATCATCGTTGCATATTCGACGCTGACACAAATGCTGCGCGAACAGGGCTTGGGCCAAAAGCGCTCTGAACGCTGTCACCGGGTACCGGACCAAGCCGGTGCGGAGATGCAGCATGACACCTCGCCTTATCGTGTTCGATTGGGGGCGCGCTCGGTTTGGGTGCAGGCAAGTCTTTTATATTTTCGTTATTCGAAAGTTCGTTATTTGAAGTTTTATCGTTCATTCAATCGGTTCCGGATGAAATGTTTTTTTCATGAAGCGCTCGTTCATTGGGAGTATACGGCCCCCAATTGCATCATTGATAACACGAACTTGGCCCGCCTGCGGGGCACCGGGGCCAATGCCGTCATCGCACCGGAAATGGCGCGCTTCGCGGGTCAGTATGGGTTCGAATTTGTTTGCCATGCAAAAGGCCACGCTAACCGGAAAGCTGGCAACGAGCGAGGGTTTTATACGGTTGAGACCAATTTTTTTCCCGGACGTTCTTTTGAGGGTCTGGAAGATATGAATCGCCAGGCATTTGAATGGGCGACGCAGCGATCGGCCAATCGCCCCTCGGGCAAAACCCGTCTGATCCCCTCGGTTACTTTTGAATACGAAAAAGCTTATCTGAAAAAATTGCCGCCGTATGTCCAAGCGCCCTATCTTGTTCATGAAAGAGGGACAGATCAATACGGCTACACATCGGTCGACGGCAATTTTTATTGGATCCCCGGGACCAAACGCCATAGCGTCACGGTACTGGAATATGCCGAATATCTTTTGATATACCATGCCCGGAAGCTTTTAGGTCGCTATCTTTTGCCCCATGATGGCGTTAAAAATGAAGTGATCTCTCCCGAAGGCGGTCCGCGACCGCCGCGTAAGCCTAAGTACCGTAAAAAACCCACGGCGCGGGAAGAAAAAATCCTGCGGGCTTTGGGCGAAACGGTAAACGATTATCTGGATTTCGCTCTTGCCAAAAGCGGCAAGCCCAGACATCGGTTTATCCGTGAACTTTTTGGCTTACAGCGCAAGATCGCCCTTTCGGTGTTTATCCAATCTGTCGAGCGGGCGCATAAATATCGCATTACAGATATAGCAACAATTGAGAATATCGTCATTTTGAAACTCAAGACCGGTGATGGCAACCCAACGCTACCGGAAATCGATCAGGATTTTCAAAACAGGGCTGCATATATCGAGGGTTGTTTCGCCGATGAAACCGACCTTTCCATCTATGATACGGACGAGGAAAATGAATGACGAACTGATCCAAAAACTCAAATATTTGCGCCTTGGCGGCTTACTTACCAACTGGCAGCGGTATCTTGCGCTCGCCCAAAAGGGCAACTACTCCCATGTGCGTCTTTTGGAATATATCATTGACGAGGAGTATCAGATCAAAAAGGAAAATTCACGCAAGATGCGAATTAACAGGGCCAAAATCCCCGAAAAGCTTGTGATGGAGACATTCCCTTTTGATCGTCAGCCGAAACTGAGCAAGAAGAAAATCACGGGAATGTACGATGCCTTTGATTACATGAAAAAATGCCGAAATATCATCTTTATCGGCCCCACAGGCGTCGGTAAAACCGGCCTGGTCACCTCGTTTTTGATCCATGCGATCAATAACGGGTATAATGGCAGGTTTATCACCTTCCCCGATTTGGTGGAGCGGCTTTATCGATCGGTTGCCGATCATACGGAAGCCAAGGTGATTAAGAAATTCGTCGCCTATGATTGTCTTTTGATTGATGAGATCGGATATGTCGAGGTGGAGCCGGTGCAGGTCGGTCTGTTTTTTACCCTGATGCACAAACGGCACAAGTGTAAAACGACACTGATCACGTCCAATCTCGGGTTTAGCCAGTGGTCGTCCTTTTTGAAAAATAATCAGCTCACCGCCGCCCTGATCGATCGTTTGACGGAAAACAGTCATGTGATCAACATGAAAAACTGCCAGAGTTTAAGGACCAGGCTTGATCAGCAATAACCAGTATCCTGCAAATTTTCAGGTATGTGTCATGTTTAACTCGTTTGAGGAGATCAGAAAAAAGGCCGATAGCGTACGAAATATTGATCTTTCCACGTTGCTGCAACACCATGGCTGCACAAAAGACCCACGGGACAAAACAAAATGGCACACTGCCCGGGGGGTGATTTCTGTCAACGGTCAGAAATTCATGAACTGGACTATAGGAACTGGTGGTGGCGGCGCCATAGATTTTATCATCCATTTACGAGGGGTTGGATTTAAAGATGCCGTATTTTGGCTTTGTAACAATTTCTCCTCAACTTTCGTGCAACAAAGCTCTCCAAAACAATCACATTCTCCAAAACAAATATTAAAACTCCCTCAAAGAGATGACAGAAAGTTACCGCAGGTAATACATTACCTCACAGCTCAACGCTGTATCCCAAAAGAGCTGATAGACAATCTTATCGAATCCGGAAAACTCTACGCTGACGTCAGATCGAATGCCGTTTTTTTACTACT
>JAFDDL010000634.1 GCA_019310865.1 Deltaproteobacteria bacterium
TGCTATCAAATAATTGTTTCATCACACCTCGCTGTACCTTTCCTTTATCATTTTTCGCGTTTGGATGAAAATTAAGGCTTTCCTACACTTCTTGTTCTACTTCTGTAAGACTCCTGTCGATCGCATCCACCATGGTATCGGCATCCTTTTTTGTAATTGTCAGGACAGGTGCCAGTTCAATAACATCTCCCCCGCCACTCCTGATAAACACCCCATGATCCAGCGCCTTGGTTTTTACATTCTCCGCGATCATAGTCTTTTTTGGGAAACGCGCCTTGGTTTTTTTGTCCTGAACCAGCTCGATACCGATAAGCATGCCCATCCCCCTTACGTCCCCTACGATCGGATGATCAGCCAGCCCCTGCAGTCCCTCCAGCAGATAGGCACCCACTTCGGCGGCATTATCCACCAGGCCTTCCTTTTCGATAATATCAATGGTGGCCATACCGGCCGCACAGCCCACCGGATGCCCGGAAAAGGTGTGAACATGCACAAAGCGCGGCATTTTATCAGCCAGTTCGGATTTGATTATGGTAGCACCCATTGCAAAATAACATCCGGTAAGGTTTTTGGCCATGGCCATAATATCCGGCTCGAGGTCCCAGTGTTCACAGCCGAACATTTTGCCCGTTCGTCCGAAAGCGCAAACCACCTCATCGACAATCAACAGTACACCATATTGATCACAGATGGACCGAATCATCGGCCAGTATTCGGGTACCGGCGGGACGCATCCGCCACCGCCCATCACCGGTTCCCCGATGAACGCACACACGGTTTCAGGATCCTGGGCTTCGATCTCTTTCTTGAGGGCTTGAGCGCAGGCCACTTCACACCCGGGGTATTCAAGGCCAAGGTCACAACGATAGCAATAGGGAGCGGTAATATGAGAAACACCCGGCATCAAATAGGGTTCGCTCATAAAACGGAGAAAGTCATAGACCTCACCGGTACCGGTGAGACTCAATGCCCCCATGGTCGTTCCATGATAGGCATGTTGGCGAGAAATAAATTTATACCTTTTTCTTTCCTTGTTATAAAAGTGATATTGTTTGGCCAGTTTGATCGCTGCTTCCACCGATTCTGAACCGCTCCCTGTAAAAAAGGTGGCACCAAGGGTGCCCGGGGTGATCTCGGCCAGTTTTGCCGCCAATTGGGCGGTTACCGGTGTCAACGCTGAGTATGGCGCGATATAATGCATTTGCATGGCTTGCTCGCACATCGCCTTAACGATTTCTTCCCGGCCGTAACCGATGCCCATGGCCAGTGTGCCGCCACCAACGCCGTCGAGATATTGTCGTCCGTTGATGTCGGTGATGGTGTTTCCCTCTGCCTTGGTAAGGAACCAGGCGCCATTTTTTTTCATTTCATCTTTTGGTACGACCGAAGCGATGTAATGATCAATTGCCATCTTGTTCAAGGCTTCTTTGTCGGCTTTACGCCACAGTTTTGTCATTTCTTGCTCCTTATGGTCTTGCCGAATAATTCGGGGTGAAGATTTAAATTCGATAAAATGATTCGTCAAAGTCCGGGTTTCCCTCATAACGTTTCATGAACCGTCCGGAGAATCCTTCCAGGTCGTAGACGATATTTGGCTCAATAGGGATACCTGCCTGGTGGAAAGCCTTGACAATCGACTTGGGTCCCGGCGGACATTCCTTAACAGCTATCATTTCTTTTATATCCGGATGTTCCTTGTTTTTCTTATACATGCACTTCCCCAGTAAGATTGTCTTTTTCTTACCGGGTGTGGGCGCCATGGCTTTTCCTGTTAGGACTTCAACGTCGTCCCATGGTTTCCCGTTCCAAGCCTTCGCAATGCCCAAAAGGGTCAAGGATGGATAAAATGAGCAATAGGTACATAGGGAGTTATCGGTTTTGCGAAAGGATACTCCCTGAACACCCATTTGCTCTATCTGCACCGGCAGGGTTAAATCTTTATTAAAGGGAAACGCGTATTCGTGTGGCGCAGCAACGTCCTCGGGGGGGATGCCGACAACCGCCACATCAGAAAGATCCGCTGGCCGTTTCCGGTTTAACGCCGCATGGACAAGATGCGGCACACCTGACGGATCGAACCCAAGTATTTTTGCCCCCACAAGGTCTGCCGACAGGACGTCGGCCGAGGCAATAAGCAAATTGCTCCTGTGAGCGTTTCCGAAAAAATGAGGTCCCCGCTCGAGGGTGTATATACCGTCTACAAGGGTAAACATGGGGGGCATTTTATCAGCGAGCCTGGCCACATGAAAATCCAGGTTTTTCTCCGGATCGGCGCTGTGGCATTTTTTCCGGGATGGGACATCAATGAGCCCTTTGATGTTCTTGATTCCCAGGCTCACGATCGTCTCGCTATGGGTTTTCAAAACCGGCAGGTTTACCACAAAATCACACGATAAAATGTCGGCGTTGAATTTGAGCTGTATATCGTCACCAAGATCGACCGGCTCAAAAGGCCTCTCGAAAACATTCATGCACTTAATGCCGTAACGCTTTTCTAACGCTTCATATCCTAAAGACATAAAGGCGTGTCGAGGTGTCTCCCTGTCCTTGGGATTCATGAGGACTATACCTTCGGCAATGGTGATATTATCGATTCCCCGTTCTTTTAAGAGGATTATGATGTCCTCGACTACTCGAGATGTGGTAATCGTCCCATATTTTGGAAAATTCGCGGCTTTGGTCCAAAAAACGATATTGGGTTTGATGAAAACTTTCCCGTTAACCGGCAAGTGCTCTAGCCCCATTGACAATTCAACCGCCCTTCGAACCGACTCGAAGGGTTTTTCGTATTTCACCACCGATACCAATGTGTTGCTCATTGGAGATCTCCTTCAATAGATACCCCCCGGGCAGGGCCGGGCAAAG
>JAFDDL010000068.1 GCA_019310865.1 Deltaproteobacteria bacterium
CGGTGAAACGCGCGGGATCCAATCGATGAAACGGCGTCCCGGCCAACTTGGGTACGTGCCGACGCCGCAGCGAGAGCGGCCCGAATCTGGCACGGGCCGTTTCCAGCTTCGGATTGGCGGATTTAAAAACCGTTGATTGCCACCGAATGGCTTTTTGAGCCACCTTGTTGAATGTCGCCGGATTTGCCAATATTTTACGCAAAACCAGCCGACTGGTAGCAGACAACCCCGTCACTTGTTTCAAAATTGACCGCGCTCGAATGAACACCTTCATGGTATCGACACCCGCCGGACATTGATGCATGCAAGCACCACACAGCAAGCACCGATCAAGTCGCTCCATAACCCCTTCGGGCGTCTTGAATATGCGCTCGGCAAGTCCATCCAGCAGCGCAAGTTTTCCCCGGGAAACGTCCGCTTCACGACCGGTATACGCGTACAATGGGCAAACGGACTGGCATATGCCGCAACGGGTGCATTGGGCCAGTTCATCTTGGAGCAGCGCCATGTTCCGGGCAATTATTTGAATTTGATCGTCCATATACCAACATGTAACCTTACTAAAATATCCTGTCAATGAGATCCTGGTCGCATCTTAATTATTAACTGTAAGGTCAGAATACAGTTAATAATTAAGATGCGACCCCGGATCGACGTTGTTTTTTTTTGACAATTAAGCGCATGAAGTTTATAAAATAAAGTTTGTGCCCTTGTGGACCTAAAACCGTTTGATCAGATGAGGACTGTCTAACCATGTTTGGGTTTTTTGGTCGATGGATATCCATCAACCTTTCAAATCAGACCTACGAGATCGCATCGCTTCCGGATGATATTCTTGCCCAATACCTTGGCGGAAAGGGATTGGCCTCGTATTTACTATCGAAATACAACCCAAAGGGGGTCGATCCCCTTTCTGCCGAAAACTGCATCGTCTTTGCCACCGGTCCCGTCACAAACAGCCTTATCTGGGGGTCGAGCCGGTATGGGGTTTACACCAAATCGCCACAAACCGGATTCTATGCCGAATCATATGCCGGGGGCCGCGTTCCGGAAGCCATCGATTCGGCCGGCTACGATGCCATCCTGATCCACGGGGGCGCAAAGCGCCCGATTGTCCTGGTGGTGCATCCCGAAGGCGTTGAGTTCCATTGCGCCAAGGACCTGTGGGGGCTCGACACCATCGAATCGGAAGACGCCGTTAATGCGCGATATGGTTTGAAGCGTCGACCGGAACACAAATCCGGTGCAGTGGTCATCGGTCCAGCTGGTGAAAATCGCGTCCGGTTCGCCGTCGTAGAAAACGACCATTGGCGATCTGCCGGAAGAACCGGTATCGGCGCGGTCATGGGCGCCAAAAAACTCAAAGCCATTGCCTTTCAAGGGAACCGTCGCCGGCCGCTTTACGATCCGGACGGGCTGAAAACATTCTCATCCGATTTTTGCCAGGCGGCCAAATCGAACCCGTCCATCCGTCTTTTTCGCGCACAGGGGACCCCGAAAATGGTGGCCGCCATCAACAAAGCCCGGGCCTTCCCCACCCGGTACTGGTCGGAAAATTACCTGCCGGACTGGGAAAAACTAACGGCTGAGACCCTCAATGCGTCCTGCGATGTCAGTCCCGTGGCCTGTTCCAAATGCCTGATCGGATGTGGGCGGCAAACCACAATCCGAAACGGTCGGCACGCGGGGTTGCGCATTGGGGGACCGGAGTACGAAACCATTTTTGCTTTTGGCGGCCTATGCCTGGTGGACAGTCTCGAAGAAATAATCTACCTGAACGATATCTGTGACCGGTTGGGAATGGACACGATTAGCGCGGGAAATCTATGTGGACTAGCCATTGAAGCAGCCCGGCGTGGGAAAATTGACATCGGCATCGACTATGCGGATGTGGACGGCATCGCCAACCTGCTTCGCATGATCGCCGGACGGGAAGGGGTGGGCGATACCCTTGCCCGCGGTATCCGATTCACATCGAAACAGTGGGGCCTGGAAGATCTTGCCGTGCATGCCAAAGGTCTCGAACCGCCGGGCTATGATCCGCGAGTTCTCAAAGGCAGCGGTCTGGGATACGCCGTTTCCAGCCGGGGCGCTTGTCATCTGCGGGCCACCTTTCACCGGCCGGAGTTGAACGGACAGGTCGATCCGGACGTCATCGGCGGCAAAGCCCTTCATCTGATCGACTATGAAGATCGTCTCGTGCTCATGGACGTGCTGATTCTATGTCGGTTTTACAGGGATCTTTATCCCTGGGAGAAACTGGCACGGATATTTGAGCTCACCACCGGTATCTCCATGGACAAAGCGGCGCTTTCAAAATGCGCGTCGGACATCGTCTCACTGGTTCGGACCTTTAACGTGCGCGAGGGTCTAACCCGAAACGACGATCATCTCTCGGAACGGCTTTACAGGGAAGCGACCCAATCCGGCCACCGGCTCAAGCGGTCTGACTTGACCACCATGGTCCAGGAATACTATGCCCTTCGGGGGTGGAGCGATGTCGGAAATCCGTTATGAAAACTCGGCAACCGGGTCAATGGCTCCCACCGAATTTGACACATTTTCCACCTCGCTGAGAAAATCGATTCGGGGCATCACCTGATTTCGCCCCATGCTTTTGGCATGATACATCATGGCATCGGCTTCCTGGATCAAACTCTCACAGGTGGTCTCTGCCTTAAAGGCGGACACACCAAAACTGGCGGTTATGGAGACTTCGCCGCCTCCCGGAATCCGCACCTTCAGGGACGCCACCGACTTTCTAAGCCGCTGTGCAATGGCCAAGGCCTTTTTGACCTTGGTGTCCGGCAGGATAATGATAAACTCCTCGCCCCCGTAACGAGCCAGATAATCCTCGCTGCGAATCACCTTCTGAACAGTTGCGGAAACTTCCTTGAGAACCGCATCGCCGGCTGGATGCCCATACGTATCGTTAACGGCTTTGAAATGATCCAGATCGAACATGATCAGGGACAAATCCCGCTTATGGCGCTGAGCGCCGGAGAGGTTGTGCGCCAGGAGTCGCTCAAATTCACGACGGCTGTAACAGTTGGTCAGTGGATCGAAAGCCACATCGCTTTCAAGACGCTTGATGTTCAAACAGTTGGTCAATGCCACACCAAGGGTTTTGGCAATGGTTTCGAGAATTTCCTCCTGGTAGGGTAGCATTCGACGTTTCGGCAGGATGTACATCCGGGCCAGCACATCGGTGCCCATGATGACATGGGACAGCAAGTCCTTTTCCTTAAAGGTGATCTGCCCCTGGACTTCATCCTGCAATTCGCTCAGGTAATGGGTATTAAATGAAGACATTTTCCCGAAATCCCGTTCGATCACGTTGCGAAGCGGTTTCTGGTAAATGCGCGGATCGATCCATACATCCAGCCGGTCCTGATTCTGGTCCTGCACTGCAAACGCAAAAAGCTGATAGTTCAGGATATCTTTCAGGCATTGGGAGGCCTGCTGAAGAATATGATCAAGGGTCAGGCATTCGTTCATGCTGATCATATAGCGGTTAAGCGTATTGTAGTCGATTCGCTTGGAAAGTCCGAAAACAAGTCCGGCAATCGCCAATGAATTATCCACCGCCTGTCTCATTTTATGTGCCATGATTTTTCTCGCTTTTGTTAAGGTGATTTTTTGCCACCATCACACAGTTGAATTAAAGCAACTATCATGCCATTTTCCCAACCCATTATAAACTATACTATTTCGGGTATTTTGGGCTGTTCACCCGGCAAATCATTCCCCCTTGAAACCGTCAAATTCTTGACGAAGTCAAAAAAGGCATGGGAATTGACGTCGATCCAACAGCAGTTGACAAAATAGTACCAGATCCTTAATGTTGTATCCTCACAGCCGATTTTAATAAAAGGAGCCGATTTTATGGCGTTTGAAACCAAAGAAGAAATTCTTGAAAAATTACTTGGACAAGAAAAGCCGTCCTGCCCCCATTGCAACATCGAAATGAACCTCTGGGACGTGCCGCCGGTCACCGTGGGAGACGGTCTCGGGTGGGGCGAACCTTACCTGTACATCTGCTTCAACGACGAGTGCCCCATGTATAAGGAAGGGTGGAACAACATGCGGGAAAATTATGGCCGCAATTCATCATACCGCTGCATGCGCTATCCTGGGCAGGATTCCTATGAATGTATTCCGGTATTCAGCCCGGAAGGCGCCACCGGTCAAATTATCGATGATCAGGTTGTACTGCAGCAAGAGGTCTTGAAAGAGGCGACCAAGCGCGGGTTTTCCATTCTTGCCGATTGCTTTGTGTCCAAGGACGGCGTCACCACGTTATCGCTTCTGATAGACGCCGGTGAACCGGCCCGGGTCCGAGTAAAGGCTGCTGAAATAATAGGCGATATCGGCAGCATTGATGCCATTGAGCCACTTCAATCAGCGAAGTTTGGAAACCAGATCCTACAACAAGAAGTGGAAAAATCGATTCAAAAAATCCACAAACGACATTTTACCCGGGAATGCCCGTTTTGCGCGGAGATCATCAAAGAGCGGGCCAAGGTTTGTAAGCATTGCGGGAAAGAGGTAGCTGGTTTATAAAGATCGCTGGACGTTGACATTTCCCAGATCGTAGGTTCGGAAAATCAGCTTTTCCCGTTCCAGCCGCTGTTCCGGGTATGGCGACCAGGAAATGCTGTCAAATCGATCCAATATCACCTGTCTCGAGGGAATCGATTGAATTCCCTCACCCATTTTTCTCCCTGAAACCGTATCAAGCGTTACGGCTGACTTTCCGTCTGTGGCAACCGCAAATGGAATCTGGTATGCATCGAGCAATCTGGCGGCTGCCACGACCTCCCGCTCACGGGACCCTAAAGATCCGGCAACACATTTTACAACCATCACTCGTTTTCCCGCGACGCTGACCACCAGATCGATTTGTGCCTGATACGGTTGTCCTGCGATCGTGAGTTCCAGATCCACATCCACTGCAATATTTTCCTTTGAATAGCCTTTTTCATTCACCAGGATTTTTTCGGTTGCCTGGCGGTTGGCCTCGGCGCCAACAAGTGGCATTGAAGCACCTGTCACAAAATCAATGATCGTTTCCATATGTCATCCATCTATCAGCGATTGACCCGTCATCTCCTGGGGTTGTACCAGACCCATCAGCTTTAAAATCGTGGGCGCGATGTCCCCCAACACGCCGGTTCGCATGGGAATCTGTTTGCGATCTTCGTCCACCAGAACCAGCGGTACCGGGTGCAGGGTATGGGCGGTGTGCGGTCGGCCATTTTCATCCACCATCATTTCGGCGTTCCCGTGATCCGCAGTCACCAACGCGATGCCTCCCATTTCTTTAAGCTGATGGATAATCTTACCCAGACAGGTGTCCACGGCCTCGCAGGCTGTCACCGCCGCGTCCATCCGGCCGGTGTGACCCACCATGTCCATGTTGGCGAAATTCAACACGATCAGATCGTATGGATTCGATTTGAGTCGCTCGATCAGTGTTTCGGTAATCTGAAAGGCGCTCATTTCCGGTTTATGATCATAGGTGGGAACGTCCCGGGGGGAGGCAATGAGGCACCGGTCCTCCCCGGTAAAGGGGGTTTCTTGCCCACCATTGAAAAAATAGGTGACATGGGCATATTTTTCCGTCTCGGCAATTCGAAGCTGACGAAGTCCCGCCTTGCTGATCACCTCGCCGAGGATATTTTTCATTGGGACCGGCAAAAAGGCAACGGGCAACCCGAAGGCATCGTCGTAATGGGTCATGCAAACCCATCCGTTCAGTGCCGGAGAGCGCCCGGACTCAAACCCCGAAACCCGATTTCCGTAAAAGAACGGGTGATCTGACGCACCCGGTCGGCCCGGAAATTGAACACAATCACCCCGTCCCCATCGTCGATAATTCCCACCGGTACGCCCGAATCATTGACCAAGACCACCGGCTTGATAAACTCGTCCGTTTCGCCACGCTGGTAAGCCGCTGCAATGGCCGCCTTCGAATCCATTTCCGGTGTGCCCGCCCCTTTCGTGTAGAGATCGAAGGCCAGTTGGGTCCGATCCCAGCGTTTGTCCCGATCCATGGCATAATAGCGGCCGCAGATGGTCGCCAGTCGGGCGGGCGTCCCCTTCAGCCGGTTGATCAGATCCTGAATATACCCTCGTGCGCTGTCCGGTGGACTGTCCCGACCGTCGGTGATGGCATGCACACAAACCTTTTCCAACCCGCGCGCAGCCGCCATTCGGACCAAGGCGTAAAGATGATTCAAGTGACTGTGAACACCGCTATCCGAAGCAAGCCCCATCATGTGAAGCGTCGAATCGGTGGATTTCACCCGCTCCATGATATCAATCAATGCAGTATTTTCATCAAATTCTCCGGATTCGATAGCCCGGTTGATTCGCATTAAATTCTGGTACACCACCCGACCGGCGCCGATATTCATATGACCCACTTCGGAATTGCCCATGAATCCTTTTGGAAGACCCACTGCTTCACCCGAACACTTCAGCTGGGTTGTGGGATATGTAGCGATCAGTTTATCTAAAACCGGTGTCCTGGCGCTATGCACGGCATTGTTTTTCGACTCGGGATTAATGCCCCAACCGTCGAGAATGATCAGCAGGCACGGTCTTTTATTGGCCATCGGTCGCATCCTCCTGCGCTTTTTGTTCCTGGGCCTTTTCCAGCGCCGGTGTTTGCATTCGCCCAGCATCCCGCCACAGGCCTTCCAGATCGTAAAACTCACGTATCGGTTCGTAAAATATATGAATAATCACATGCCCAAAGTCGAGCAGCACCCAGTGGCCTTCCGATTTCCCTTCCACGCCGAGCGAGTAAATCCCCTGGGCTTTCATCTTTTCCTGAACATGATCGGCAATGGCTTTCACCTGCCGGTTGGACCGACCGCTGCAAAGCACGAACACATCGGCAATGGTCGTCAGCTTACGAACATCCAACACCACAAGGTCATAGGCCTTTCTTCCCAGAACAACTTCGATAAAGATATCTATTTGCGCCGCAAATGCCGAATCAGAATCTTGTGTCATCGATAAATTCCTTTATGCCGAATATATTCATCAACCGTTTCCGGAACAAGTGCGTCGATGTTTTCCCCTCTCTTTACCAGCTCCCGAATGCGTGTGGACGACACGTCCAACATCGTGCGGCTGCAAACGTGTACGGACGGATGGGCGCCATGTTTGAAAACCGAAGGGTCCGGCGTCGGTGCATATTCATCTGAGATGCGCGATTTGAGAAATTTCAAAACTGTTTCAAATATGTCACCTTCCGGGCGATCAACCGAGCCGGGCCGGTCCAACACGATCAGTGAAATCAATTGAAACAACTGCCGATACGACCGCCAGGTGTCCATCTCCAAAAATGCATCCAACCCGACGATGAGAAACAATTTTGCACGCCCTGCGGTCTGGGAAATATAGTGGCGGACGGTGTCAATGGTGTAACTCGGGCCGACTCTGGCCAATTCGATGTCGGAAACCGTCAGGCCCGATTGACCGGCAGCGGCCCTGCGAATCATATCAAGACGCTGCGGTGCGGGACGAATACCGTTGGGGTGTTTATGCGGCGGGATGGCTGAGGGGATCAGGATAACGCTGTCGAGCCCATATGTTTCCCGAACCTGTTTCGCCGCCCATAGATGCCCCCGATGGATGGGATTGAATGTTCCGCCAAACAAACCGATTTGTTTCAAAAAAACCTCTTTAATGGCAAGAAAATGGTCGGTCAGCATTCATCTAATTTGTTCAGAATATGAACCATTTGCGATATTAGCTCGGTGAGGCCATTTCCGCAATAAGCGGAAATTTCAAGAATGTTGCGATCACCCAGGGCATTTCGAAATGCATCCACTCGCTTTTTTGCATCGTCCAGGTCGAGTTTGTTCAGCGCCAGGATCTGCGGCTTTTGGGCCAGTTTTTCATTGTAGCTTCTCAATTCGTTCATGATGGTTTCGTACCCGGCCACGGGATTATCCGGATCAATGGTGGACGCATCGATCACGTGCACCAGCACCCGGGTTCGCTCTATGTGACGTAAAAACTGAATGCCAAGACCGGCTCCCTGGTGGGCCCCTTCAATCAGTCCCGGAATATCGGCAACCACAAATGGTTCCGTCCAATCGGTGTGGACAACACCCAGTTCGGGTGTCAGGGTTGTAAATGGATAGTTCGCGATTTTTGGATGTGCGGAAGAAATTTTGCTGATCAGGGTCGATTTTCCGGCGTTGGGCAATCCGATAATGCCCACATCGGCAAGGAGTTTGAGTTCCAACTTGAGTTTTAAAAGCTGACCGGGCTCGCCGGGTTGCGCAAACCGGGGGATTCGATGGGTTGACGATTTGAATCGGGTGTTTCCCCGGCCACCTCTACCGCCCCCGGCAATGGTTATTTTGTCTCCGTGCGAAACAAAATCTTTCAATACCTGGTCGGCATCTGCGTCACTGACGATTGTGCCGGGTGGGATTTCGATGATGAGGTCTTGGCCGTTCTTTCCGGTTTTCCGGGCACCCTGGCCATGGCCGCCGTTTTGGGCTTTGAATTGTCGTTTGTACCGAAATTGATATAATGTGCGCCGCCGTGGGGAGGCCGTCAGAACAACATCGCCGCCCTTGCCGCCATCACCACCGTCCGGTCCGCCCTTTGGGATGAACTTCTCACGGCGGAAACTAACGCATCCGCGCCCCCCATTTCCGGACTGAACGGTAATTCGTGCTTCATCAACAAACTTCACGCTTCATAAACACTGACTTTTTTTCGGGACCGCCCCAGTCGCTCGTAGGCGACAACACCGTCAATCAGGGCAAAAAGTGTGTAATCTTTTCCCATTCCCACATTCTTTCCCGGGTGGATCCGGGTACCGAGTTGTCGAACCAGAATATTGCCCGCCACGACCGGCTGGCCGCCGTATCGTTTGATGCCCCGTCGCTGGGCATTGCTGTCACGACCGTTTTTAGAGCTACCGCCTGCTTTTTTATGTGCCACTGTTTCAAACTCCTTATTGTCAATCGGTTAAGGGGTCGCGCAAAATGTGAAGTTATTTTCGGAGTCTTCGCTTTCCTGCGCAAGTCTTAAGTGTCGATCCGATCGATTCTTACCGCTGTAAACTGTTGGCGATGACCCTGGGTGCGTCGATACCGTTTTCGCCGTTTGTATTTAAAAACGATGATTTTCCTGGCCTTTCCCTGCTCAATGATCTGGGCGTGAACCGCCGCATTTTCAACGATGGGTTGGCCCAATTTAACAGACTCGCCGTCGGATACCATCAGGACGTTGTCAAACGCCACTGAAGCACCCACATCTCCATCGATTTTCTCTATCCGGAGCACATCGCCTTCCTGAACCTTGTATTGTTTTCCGCCGGATGCTACGACCGCGTACATGTTATCCCTCCTCATCAAATGCCTAAACCTCAAAAGGGCTCAATATTAAGTCTTTGGAGCCTTTTGTCAAGAAAAATTTTCAAGGTGCCACCCTTGAATGTCGATACAATTTATGCCATAGATCAAATTCAATCCGCCGTGCATAGCGCCGGTATGAGCGAAAATCAACATATGCATGCACAGGAACATGGGGCGGTTCCCCATGAGCAACCGTAATTGTTTATGAAAGATGATCTTTATAAAAAAATGGAGCAGCTGTTTCCGGTCATCGAACATCGGTACCAGGAAATCGGCCCCCTTGAATTAACCATCTACCAGCTTGCCCGCGGCAACGCTTTTAACCCTCGGGTTCTGGGCCTTGAGGCGATCAAACGATTCCGGGATAAAAATCCGAATTGTGCCATCACCTTCAAGCCGAATCATCTGAGTGAAGTCGACTTTTTGCTCCTGTCGCTCCTGTTTCGGGAAAACCACATGCGCGTGCTCACCGAGGGGGGCGCCAATCTGTTCATCGACCACATCGATGTCCTGAAAGATTTGGTACCGCTGTTTGTTAACCCAGCGTTTCAAGAATCCATGACGGACGCCCGACTGAGCCTCTCCGAATATCTAGCCACGCGGGGGGCGTTTAAGGTGTTTCGTGAGTCGGGAAATCGAACCCTTGCAGACGGCACCGAGGTCGGTATCGGTAAAAAAGACATCCTCACGCTTAGCCGCGCCTACCGCAACCACCTCGTCAGCAACCAGGAAATGTATGTCACCTTCCCGGGTTATTCCAGCGTAAAATCCGGATTCATGGACCTGATCAAAAAAGACACGATTAAAACCGGACGCTCTTATACCGGCAAGTTTGACGGGTTTCACCACCTGCCGTTCCAGATGGATATCGAGGCATCCATGGATACCGGAGTTCCGCTGTACGTGGTGGATGTCAATATTGCCTATTCGCCGGTTTTGGAGGACGAAAATTTTCTCGAGCTGATCAAGTTGCAGGAATCGGGCACCAGCAAAAACAAAATCTATTTGAAGGATCTGGGATATATTCTCCGATCGTTTTGCCGGGACAGGCGCACGGGGGAAATGTCCATCAAATTCGGTGAACCGGTTAAGATCGATACGTCCGGTTTAAAAGACCCCCTCAAGGGCCGAAAGGTCAAACGGCTTGCCCAGGGCCTTGCCCAGGAAACCTTTGAGAATGTGATGGCGATGCAGCCCATCTGTCCGGCCAATATCTATTTTTCCGCTTTTGAGAAAGGCTTTGAACGGATGCCGGTCCACCGCATGCTGGAAACCATCGATGACATCCGCGATCATTTGCGTCACCTGGTCTGGGAAAAAGGCGCACGACCATTGGACCTGCTTTACGTACTCGATTACCGGAACCATATCTATTCAGCCGATGAAATCATCAACCGGACCTTCGACATGTTCAATACGCCACAAAAACGGATCACTGCGGTGGACGGTGATATGTTTGTTGTCTACAATAAGCATGTGGCCATGCAATACCGAAATCACATCGCCCATTTTCTAGAAAACATGCGCCGGGAAAAAACCAAAAAGAAATGATGGATGGGCACCAACTATCCAATGGGAAACGGTTTGCATAAGGGGGAAAAATCAAGTGTGCCCGTTATAAAAAATTGAAGAATGGCCCATTGCGCACTAAGTTTAGACCATACCATCCACTCGTCCAATTCGAGAGGAATGAAGCACCAGAACCAAGGAAGGTCAACCTTTAACAACCTGAGATAAAAAGGAGAATGCCCATGACCTTGCAAGCCAAACTGGATAAGTTGAAAAAGGATTTCGAATCCACAGCACCGAAACCGGCGCTTGAAATCATGCACAGGGCCACCCATGATCTTGAGGCCTCAGGAATCCTGGATAAAACCGTCAAGGTCGGCGACAGGGCGCCGGCGTTTACCTTAGATAACAGCGATGGCCAACCGGTCAGTCTGAGCGGGCTTTTGAGAAACGGACC
>JAFDDL010000635.1 GCA_019310865.1 Deltaproteobacteria bacterium
CCTCTTCCTTAGAGTCCAGATGATGCGACAGGAATTTATGAAGCGACCCATTAAATTTCTTAAAGGTATCCCCGAAAGCGTCCGAGGTGGCTATGCTAACCTAAAAATGATCAGCAAAATGGGGTTGTGATAACGCAATATTGACCACCCTGAACCAGACATCTCCTTAATATGGTATATCCAAGGAAACCATATCGAAAGGAGGAAAGGAATTGCTCAGGATGGATCAGTATGAATTGGTTCGGACAGCCCACCGGGTTTATGGGCAAAATATCAGCGAGTTGTCACGGATGACCGGTCATTCTCGCAACACAATCAAAAAGGCTATTCGTGGAGAGCCCTGGGGGTATAAGGAGCGAAAACATCAGCCATTTCCTGTTCTTGAACCCTACCTGGAGATCATTGATGCCTGGATAGAAAGAGACAAAGATCAACCGAAAAAGCAGCGTCATACCGCCCGTAGGGTATACCACCGGTTGATTGAAGAGCATGATTATTCGGGTTGTGAATCGACGGTGCGCCGGTATGTCCGGTTGGCTAAGGCCAGATTCGGCCTAGGCACATCAAAGGCATTTATTCCCTGCGATCCGAAAGCAGGCTATGAAGCTGAGGTGGATTGGGGAACCACAAATGCGATTATCGGGTGTAAAGAGGTCCGGTTGAAGTTTTTCTGTATGCGGTCCAAATATTCCGGGAAGCATTTTGTCAGGTGTTATCCCTGCGAGCGTCAGCAAGCCTTTTTTGATGCGCATATCCAGGGATTTGAGTTCTTTGGGGGTGTCTTCCCGGTTTTGATTTACGACAATCTTAAGACTGCAGTCCTGAAGGTGCTCAAGGGTAGAATCCGCACAGAACAAGAGGAATTTCGAAAACTCAGAGCCTACTACAGCTTTGAAGCGCGTTTCTGCAATCCCGATAGTGGGCATGAAAAGGGCGGCGTTGAAGGGTTGGTCGGTTTCGCCAGACGCAATTACATGGTGCCAGTTCCGGAAGCTGACAGTCTCGCGGAGTTGAACGAGACGCTCCTGGAGCGATGTTTGGCCTATGGGAGCCATACAATATCCGGACGTGAGCGTAGCGTCACCGAATTGTATGAGCAGGAAAAAGCGCATCTTCTGTCTTTACCAGAAGCCGTTTTCAGCAACGTGCAGACCTATGATGGGCGTGTGGACAAGTATGCAACGGTCATCGTGGATAAGAACCGCTATTCGGTACCGAGCCGATACGCGGGCTTCAAGGCCAAGGTACTTCTTTACGTAGACCAAGTTCAGTTATTTGTTTGTGGTAAGAAACTGGCCGTTCACCAAAGATTGTACGGCAACAACAAATGGTCATTAGACCCAGATCATTATCTGGATCTGATTTATCAGCGACCCATGGCGTTCAACAGCGCCAGGCCTATTGTGCAATGGCAACCGATGTGGCCTGAGAGTATGAATCTTCTGCTCTCGAGTTTTCGTGATGCTCAAGGTGAGACCAAAGGTACCAAGGATTTCATATCGGTTCTTATGCTCTACCGGGATCACTCGCCAGGAGAGATCGAGGCTGCTATTGGTCTGGCTGTGGAGAACAATATTCGTACCAGGGATGGGGTTTATCACATACTCGTTTACAAGAATGAAAAGACGACTGGTATTGGCCCATTGCCGGGGTGGTCGAGCCTGCCGCTTCCCGATGTGTCGGTCTATGGCCAATTGGGAGGTGTGGTATGAAAGATGCGATATTGATTTCTTTGACAGAACACTTAAAGGCGCTGAAATTGTCTAGCATGGCCAGCGGCATAGAGACGCACTTGCGTCAAGCAAAAGAAAGTGGGATCGGATACGATGAGTTCCTCTTGGACCTGGCCACTACCGAGCTTCAGGTTCGAGCGGAAAATCGGCTGACTCGAAGAATCAGAGATGCGAAGTTTCCTTTGCTCAAGCCCGTTGAGACATTTGATCTAAATGCCGTTCCTGATTTGGACATGCGACTGTTCCGGGATTTGTGTGGTTGTGATTATATAAAGGAACACAGGAATGTTATTTTTCTAGGCGGAAGCGGGACCGGGAAAACCCACATGGCCACGGCCCTGGGTATCGAGGCATGCAAAGCCAACTACCGGACCCGATTCATCTCCGGCTATGGATTGGTCAATGAGCTGCTCGAGACCAGAGAGACCAGGGATCTGAGCCGAATTATACAGCGTTACAGCCGCTATGATCTGCTCATCCTGGACGAACTTGGCTACATCCCTTTCTCTAAGGAAGGATCCGAATTGCTTTTCCAGGTTTTAGCAGAACGATACGAAAGAGGATCTGTCATGATTACCTCAAACCTGGGATTTGCCGATTGGACGCAAGTCTTTGGGGATCCTATCATAACAGCGACTCTGTTGGACCGGCTGACTCATAGGGCGTATACCATCAACTGCCCGTGGGACAGTTACCGACTAAAACAGAGCATCAAGGAGAAGAAATAGGTAGTGTCAAAAGTTTTATGAAAAAATGGATGAAAATATGAAAACAAAATCCTCTCGTGAGATCCGCAAAAAAATCCTCCTGAGCTCCGGCGAGCTCTGTATTGGCCCATTCTCGCCCAGGATGATATTTTTGCTCGATCTGTGCCAAAAAATGGGCCTAAAAAGGGAGGAGAAACAGGGAGAAGCCGAATTGTGGTCTATACCACTGTTATCATAAGATTTATCCATATTTTATGGGAAATTTTTGACATAACTAAGAAATAGCGAAGGAGAGGATATGGAACCAATGGAAACCACTGTTTACAATCCACAAAAAGGCCGACTGGAAACGATTGATGTCGTTGTTACGGATGACAACACAACCTGGTTCGAAAACTATACCGATAACAGCGATAAAGGCGGTCTTTTAATTAAAGATTTTGATTTCACCTATCCGATAAGAATTTATGGCTTATCAAGAGCTGAAATCAATTATGATCAGGAACAAGCCAAAAAAATAAAACATTTTTATGACGTGGAGGCGTGATCTTCGATTTTTTCACCAAGAGGCTATTGATGTTGCGCGTTGCGGTTGAAAAAGGAATTATGTCAGTTTTAATTGGAGGCCAGCCCCCAAGCCCCCGGGATTTAACGCATTATGGACAAAAGTATGAGATCTGAAAAAAGGGGCCGCGCAAATTGTACAGCCCTTGAGAGGGAAGATACAAGAGATTTGACCCATTAAATTTGTGCATTTGTAATTGTCGTTGACGGGGCCACGTTCACAGTAGAGCGAGAGACTTGCTAGCCAGCACGATGTGTAAGGGGTGACAATAGCTACCGACCAAGCGCCGTTCAGGGGAAACTCCGGTCGCCCTTCGGACTCCATCCGTTTCACCTGGCACAAGACCGATCTCTACACTTTTTCAAGGGTGGTCAATATTGTGTTATCACAGGTGGTCAATTTTCGGTTGACATTCCGAGTTATTCATCCCTAATGAATGACCACATTGTTAGCAGGCAAAAAAGATTCCAAATTGGGTTCAACATCCGAGTAAAGCTTTTTAAAATTATACTTTTCAAGCGCTATCCCAATACCGGCCGCCCATTTGGTTCCGGAAACTTCGGGCAACAAGTCTCTGTAATTTTTCCAATTGATTATTTGAAGTGTTTTAAGTTCGTTGTCTTCATGAAAATTATTTACATATTCTATTTAACTATCTGGAGATTCATAATATGTTGTTGCAACAGGATAAAATCTTAATTTTAGAAGCTTAACACCGTCATTGCTAATGGTCTGATCGGTTACAACGAGGTCGGCGATGTTTAGAATCCATTCGTTCTCATAATATGCTGCCAAGCCATCTGTAATTTGATCAGCCAGCCAAACATTATACTCTGCCTCACTAATGCCAGAAACACCATCAACATCATATGTGAGTGGCACATCGTTTATGTCTATAATTCCATCACCGTTTATATCGAGGCTTGCATCATAAACATAACCTGTCCACTTGAACAAGTCTGTAATATCGACTCCCTTTGATTTTCCTTTACCTTTAGCGTCTTGGTCTTGGAATCGAACAAGTCCCACATCGGTGGCCTCGTAGACATTGTTGCCGACGATCAGGCCAAGCGCCAGGAGATCATCATTGGGGCATTCCGTATAGGTCTGAAAGTCCGGGTTGGCAGGATCAGTATCATTACAGGCTTGCCGCACAATATTCGGAGAAAGTATAACGGAACTTTCCTCGGCGTTATTTCCGTTGTTCGGTTTGGCCTTGACCGAAGCGAAAACCCAGAAACCCTCGCTTTCATACGGTAGCTGCACTCGGGCCGGATCGCCATCGAAAGGTTCTGCACATTTGTCAAGCGCCGTTAACTCTGTAACCGAAGATTTCCTGTTGGTCACATAGGTAATTGTTGATTCACCATATTCACTTAT
>JAFDDL010000636.1 GCA_019310865.1 Deltaproteobacteria bacterium
ATCGGTTCAAGGTGTCCAGCATATAAGTCCGGGCGCTTGCTGTGTTCAGTTTTACCGGCAAGATCACATCCAGGTGGAACTTTTCTTTAACATTCAGGCGCCAGATATCGGACAATCGCTGGATCGAATCACAGGTATGCGGAAAGACGGTGCCGTCCAGGAAATCGAGTTTGCCGGTGAGGGCATCTTCCAATCCGCCGCGAACCAGACTGCAGCTATAGGCCTGCAGATGCATGTCGGCTTTCGTGATGGTGGCGCCGCTACCAAGGATTCTGAAAGGCAAGGCGCCGGCTGCTGTGATGATTTCCTCCGGCGTATACGAACAGAAATGGCCGACGATTTCCCCCCCGGTCTCCTTTTTCCAATTTTCGGCATATGCCCGGGGGTTGCTAACCACATCAGAAAAAATTCTCATACCTTCCATGAACACTCTCCTTTTACTTACCTTTCAGAAACTCAGGTCTCCCATACTCCGGATCCGGGTAGGTGTAAAATCCCCGACCTGTTTTGAGACCCAGCTCATTGTTATCCAGTTTTTCCAGAAACGCCTGCGGTGGATGATCTTTTGGATCTTTAGAATCACGATAGTACTCCATCTCAACATCCTTGATCACATCAAGCCCCGATCCATCCATCATGGCAAAGGGGCCAAACTGGTTTCCGGTAAAAATCATCCAGGCCCGATCGATATCTCTATGGTCTACATATCCCTCCGCCCACATGTGCAAAACTTCCCGCTTCACAGCACGCCAGACCCGGTTGAAACAGAACCCGAGGATCTCTTTTTTTACCGTCAAGGGTACACAGCCGATGCCCAGAATATACGAACGGCCCATCTCAAGGGTTTCAGGTGTGGTTTGTGTGCCTGCCATGATGTCCACCATGTTAAATATAACAGATGGGGGGTAGAAATGAAGGTTCAGGCATTTCTCAGGCCGCCCGGTGGCATCTTCCATTTTTGATACGGGCATGGAGGAGCTGTTGGTTGCCAAAAGGGTCCGGGAGGGGGCATATTTGTCCATTTCGGAAAAGAGATTTCTTTTTAGTTCCAGGATCTCTGGAATCGCTTCGATAGCCAAATCGGCCTCTTTCAGCGCCGCTTCCAGGCTCTCTGCGTGCGTGACTTTTTCAGATGCATTTTTCAGCGCTTCGAACGAAAGGATTGGCTCTCTGTCAAAAAAGGCCAGCATGAACTCCAACATTTGAATGGATCTACCAAAAGCCTCTCGGTCTTTATCAAACAAGGAGACTTCAAACCCGGAGGCCGCTGTCAACAGCGCAATTTGCGTCCCCATGATTCCGCCGCCCACAATAGCGACTTTTTTAATTCCTTTTTCCATTTTGGACTCCTTTCTTCCTGGTCGCAACCGGGTAGCGTCTGAAAACGCTTCAGTCACAGATGTTAGGTTAAATTCAAATTTACAGATTCAATGTGTAAAGATTGCCGTCCGGTCAGGATTTTTCGTGACAACCTGCAATCCCCCGGGATCCAATCACACCGGTTCGAATGCGCCGATGGATTCAAGGCTCTCGATAACCTTCAGGTAACGCCGATCCCGCTCCCTGAGAATATCAGCTTCACTCCGCTCACCGTAGTCGTAAAAGCCTTTGGACGTTTTTACCCCCAAATGCCCTTTTTCAACCCGCTCCTTGAGAAGCGCAGGGACATTTTCACCGAGAATTGCGGCAACAACGTCCAGCCCGACGAAATCTTGATTCTGGACAATCCCCACAACCGGCATGCGGATTCCCAGGCTGCTCTTGATCGCCTTATCGATCTCCTCCGGCGCCGCCCAATCATTTTCAAGCATCTCCAGCAAACACATTCCGATTACCAGTTGGATCCGGTTGACGATAAAGGAGGGCACGAATTTTTTCATGGTGATGGGTTGTTTCCCCAATCGACGCATCAGCCCAGTGGTAAAAGTCACTGTATCTTTCGATGTTTCCGGCCCCGGGCAGACTTCAACCAGCGGAATAATATGCGGTGGTGCAAACCAGTGAGCTGCGACCAAATTTTCCGGACGCTTCAGATCGGCGATGCCAAATATATCCAGTGTTGATGTATTACTCGCGATAACAATCCCTTCCGGACAATTCACTTCCATGTCGCCCAGAACTTTTTTCTTAATTGCCGCCTCCTCGGCAACCGCCTCAATCGCAAAGTCGACATGGGTGCCCGCCGACACCATATCCGTAGAGGGATGGATCCGACGGAGGATGGCGGGAATATCGGCTGCCGGGAACTTTCCGAACTCGGACAGGGTTTCAAGATTCACGCTGACGAGATCCATCGCCCGCTCCAAAGCCCCTGCATCCAAGTCAACCAAATGGGTCTCGATCTCGGCCTGGGCAAACACCTGGGCAATACTGTGCCCCATGGTGCCGGCCCCCACAACCAATGCTTTTTTCACTTGATCCGGTGTCACATCGTGTCCTTTCCAAACGGGGTCCCGTTCGCAATAAGAAATATGTAACTATTTGATTTAAAACAAAATATAATATAATGATATATATGTTTATATAACTATATTATTTCATGGGTTGTGTCAAGCTTTTTTTACCGACAGGTGCCAGGTGGCAGCCCAGCCTCTGGCCTGAAGGGTGGCCTGTTAATCTGAAAAGAAACCCAAGGGCTTAAGTTCAAAGAGATAAGAAGGGAGAACTGTAAAGTAATTAACTGAATTAAAATGGTTTGACAAAAATGATATATACATTTATATGTTTAAACGATGTTATGGGCCAAAGTCAAGTTTTTTTTTCATCACATAGAGACGTCCAGCAAATTTAAAAAAGGTGCGCATGCGTTTTCTTCTTGTTAATCCCGAGTATCCGATTTCAGAAACCCCTTCTCCC
>JAFDDL010000637.1 GCA_019310865.1 Deltaproteobacteria bacterium
CGCATTTTTATAGTTTATTTTCGACAGGGACTCCGTCTGCTCAATTTCACCCCGTTTATACAGTTTAAGACCGAGGGATTGGATCTTTCTTATCCGATCTTTCGGTTTGACATCGTTTCGGGGGGAACGCATGAAATAATTGAGGCTAACCCAATAGGATTCAAGGTAGGGCTTGAGAAGCCGCGCGAACATGCCAAGTTTTTTAAATCCAGGGGACGTCAGGTTGTAGGTGTCGGACAATGTGGGATGGGGAATCAGGATCGCATCCGCCACGAATGCCTTAATGGTTTTCCCAACACAATACTCAGGTGTTTTCTCGCTATCGATGGGGAATTCCAAACGAAAAAGGTTTTGCAGAAAGGTGTAATCAAGATTGAAATCGGATGCCGAAAATTGAAATGCTTCCTTTTTTAGAATGATCAATGCCGTCATGGCAGCCGGAATGAAAAAATTGATGCAGTTGTTTTTATAGTATTCCAGATTCGGACGTTTGCTCACATTGATCTGATAAACCGGATTCGGTTGTGCGGGGTCACTCGCTGATGAAATCCGTTCAATGAATTTTCTTTGTGAATAAGCAGCGACCACCTGTTCAACCGCCATGCCGGGATCCAGAAGCAGCGTGTCTGATAAATTAACATCCAGGGTGGTCAGGTGGTTTAGATAATGCTCGATTTGTGGCATCAATGTATTTAATTCAAACCTGTTTTGGGTCATACTGAGCATGGCGCATGCGACCAATGCATGGGGTGTCACCACCACCGCATCGTTAATGGCGTTGATCATTCGAAATCCCAGTTGCCTCGACAAGGCATTGATTTCTTTGACGGACATATCCTGGATAGCACAGATGGGGTCGGAAAGCTCACGCAGAGAAATCGGTTCTGAAAATTTTACATAAATTCGCCCATATTTCTTCTTTAGAAATTTTGGTGCCTTAACAATCTGTTTTAAATTTTCCGGTTCTTTGCGCCCCCCCCCGATTTCATGAAGATATGCTTTTTCCTCCGGAACCCGATCATAGCCGATATAGACAGGGGCAAAGATTATATCTTCACACGCCTTGTTTTTAAAGGCATTGAGTAAAATCGAAACAAACCCAAGCTGTGGGAGCATTACTTTTCCGGTACGGCTGCGCGTTCCCTCGATAAAGAGTTCGATATTAAATCCCTCCTCTAAAAGCTTGTGCACATACTCGGCAAATACCTTTGCGTATAACACGGCGCCTTTAAAGGAACGACGAATGGAAAACGCACCCCCTGCGCGAAGCAGCGGGCTGATGGGCCAGATAAATAGATTTTTTCCCGCCACCACATGGGGGACCGGCATGTTGTTCGAATAGAGAATATAGGGCAAAACCAGATAATCGATGTGGCTTTTATGACAAGGTACCCATATCACCGGTCCGTAATGGGATTTGTCCTTGACACGGTTAAGCATGTCTGTGTTGACGGTGACCCCGTCAAAGGCGATTTTTGTTATCCAATGAACCGTGGCAGCAGCGAATTCCACAAAAGCGCTGTTATAGTTTGCTGAAATTTCATCCAGATAGTCGTTGGCCTCCTTGTGAACCTTGTTGATCGGGATCTCCCGCTTGCTGGACAATTGCGCCATAATGTCCTGCAGACGGTCATTTGTCAAAATTGACTGCTTCATCTCTTCACGGGATTTAAGCAGCGGGCCGGTAATGCTCTGACGATGCCGGTTAAACTGAACCAACAGTCGACGCCTGAGGAGCAAGGCCAGATGATTTGCGGATCTGCGTTTATTTTCAGATTCCGCCAGAAATTTTTTTAGGTTCAATGGCTCGGAAATTTCGATGAATATTTTCCCGGGATATTTAAATAAGGTGACCAGTCGCCTCAGTTTCCCCGGTTTGAGCTCATTGCCGAAAACAATGTCCCAAAAGGTCGTTCTTTTTCGGCGTGGTTTTTTTCCGAAAAACATCAAATGCGGCACGATATAAACCGGGGCATCAATGGATTGTTGCATTTCAAGCAAATGCGCGATGGGATCGATCTCAGATCGAACAAATCGCTTGTAAAAGCCCCTGCTTTCAACCAGTGAGAAAAAACCGCATCGGCCTTCGGCCAATTGTCGCTGAACATACCCTCGCTTGAACGGATGGGGAAATTGTCCATGGCGAAACAAATGATCCAGATGGGCTACCAGGACTTGTATCAGTCGAAAAAATGGTTGAAATATACGGATTTTATATCCCAGACCGATTTCCGGAACATGAAGCCGATCCTGGGTATAACGCGTATGATAAAAAAGGTAATCGAAGTGACTTTTGAACTTGTTGGCGAATACCAATACCGCATCGGATTCCAATTTTTCCAGTTTGGATGTCTGATCGGTGCTCATTTGAATGCCACGGAAAAATATTTTTAAAAGCTGGTGTGATAGACTCCTGGGACGGGTCGGCAGAAAACAGAAATAGTGGTCGTGGCTCTCCCGTATAATTCGGTTCGTCCAGCGATTGAAGGTTCTGGAAGCCGTCTGGAGAATTTTTCTAATTGAGTTGAACATCGGAAATTTCTTTCTTTGACCCGGTTAACAGATTCATTTTCTCATCTGCAATTTACACAACAAACCGATGTCCGCCAACCGAATAATGATGCGTTAGGTGAACCGTCTATAATTATCAGATTGGGCCTGTGTTTGCAAACGCTAATTTCAAGGCCTTGGCGTTAAAAAATAAGTAATTTAAATAGATTATGCTCTTGTCCCCCATGTTATTGCCGGCAGGTTATAAATGAACGTCGTGTTTGAACTGAATTCATCTATTCACACCGCGAAGAAGAAAAATATCCTTGCCTTCATAAAACGGTTGTGGTACCTGTCAAATC
>JAFDDL010000638.1 GCA_019310865.1 Deltaproteobacteria bacterium
CAACTCCAGATGCTCAAACAGTTTTTTAGGTGCCCGGACGATATGGGCGTCCTCCGCAATGGAGACGGTAGCAAATCGATGGGCCGTATCCTTATCCATCTTTCCTTCCAAGAGGCCGCAACCTTGATAAACGACGAAATTATCGGCGTGTCCGGCCCAGGCTCTTTAGATACGCGATCAGCAAGGTTGTGCGATACCAGACCCCGGCCCGGCAGTTTGCAATCAATTCAAGCAGGTCGGATCGTATCTTGGGGAAATTGATGTATTTCACCGTTCCCGTGGCACATCCGAAACTGCTGAATCTATTCAAGGTACTCAACGGGAGCTTGGTAAAAAACTCGTTCAGGTGGGGATCGGTCTCACCCACCAGGGCCTGTCGTATCTGATCTTCCTGTTCCTGCAGCGATTGGTTCAGATATTGATCATAGGTTTTATCAGAAAAATCTATGTGGTGAAATTTATTCGGTGTCCTTCAGGGATTCCAAGGCCTCTACATCGGCCAAATCCTTGGTTCTCCCTGTTGCCTTTTTGTTACGAATCAGGTCTTCGACCGAAGGAATATGCACTTCGAGTCCCTCGATGTTCACAGGCAGCGACCGTTCATACGTCTCTTTAAACTCAAGTCCGGATGCCGTGGTTATGATGTCGATTCGCCGCGGGGCGACTCCAATCTGAAATATGGTTCCATCCTTCTGGAGGTCTTCCTTGGTTAGATTGTGCAGGGGGGCACCGAAACGACGCAATGCACGCAGGACGGCATCAGCGTTCTGAGACGACGGCATGACCCAAATGTCTATGTCCATGGTAGCCCGGGGATAACCATGGGCTGCAAGCGCATAGGCACCAACGAGGAGGAATCTAACCTTCTCGTCGGACAAGGCTTGTAACATGTCTCTGTAGTCTTCGTTCAACATCGTGTTTTTTGCTCAAAGATGCAATTTCTCTAGTCAGTGGCCAGATGAGACCAATTCGGTCTGCCGGCTTGCCGGGAACAAGGTCGTCCTTCCGACGGTCTGATATCCGGAATATGGCTGTTATTTTCCTATTCATGGTATCAAAGTATCATTGTCAGCGAATAGTATCAACCGGATAATTGCTCTAAACGAGAGATTCAGCGACGGTATTCAGCGACGGTATTCAACAATACTTGCATTATTCGCAAGCGCTCCAATTCTCAATAATATGTTGTGTTTTTTTATCTTCACCAAGGGGATTGCCCATATTCATGTTGCGATCCCAGGCCGGCATAAGGGCTCGGAAAAACCGATAATGTCGCGAGCAACCGCTCGATGAAATCAAATACGCCTACCTGGACTCAGTAACTTCGCCAAGTACGGATGGTTCAAATAGATCCGGAAAATAATAGCGTAAAACATGTGTTGGAAAACAGATTTTCAAAGGGGCGCGATGTGAATCGGCGCGGGCAAGCCCCTCTTTGACCAACTGGCTTACGATTCGCCGGGATTGCCTTTCGCTCTGACGTTCCATTCCCATAATGGCTTGCGCTTCGCCTCGAGGAATCGCTCCTTGAAGAAACAACGCTTTTAAAAGTTTTCCAGCCCTTGCATCCAGTGGTTTGAGGGCCCCCCGTATGGCATCCCGGTCCTTTATATAGCCTTCAATCCGGGCATCAATGCGATTAAGCCCCAGAATTTCATCCATGAATCGAATTTGGTCTAAACACACTTCCAGAAAATAACAGCAATAATCTGCAAAGAATTCCTGGTCGAAATGTTTCTCATCCTTTCCTGGAGAATCGGCAGACTGTAGATTAATCATATACCACTTTCTATCCCGGGAAAATCCTCTTGAAAGCGACCAGAGATTGCCGCGGTTGATACCAATGTGGGCTAAATATAGTCCTGAGAAAAGGCGGTTGACTCGACCATTGCCATCGCGAAACGGGTGAAGCCAGCTCAGGCGATGGTGACTTGCAGCGGCCGCAATCAAACGTTCATCTCCGTGAAAATTTTTTGGATCATAGATCTGGGCGAAAGCTGCGTATTTTATCGGTATGTTTTTGGCATCCGGACCGTGAGGCGTTCTACCACCGTCTAAGGAAACATTACTGTCACGCATTTTGCCGGGCATTACCGAGTGTTTTGTAAAGCCTCCCCGGCTATGCGTAAATTGGTGTTGCGGGGGAAGCTGCTCATAGAATTTTTTGTGAATCTTACCGGTAAAATCGAAATCACAAATATTTTCTGGGGGATTTGAAATAACTTCCGCCATCAACTCCCTTTCTGTCCGCACATGGGCTGCGCAAAGCTCTTGTGCATACCGCTTTTGTTCATCATCGGAAAAGTTCTTTTCCAGAGCCGCTTCAATTTCCAACACGGATGTTTTATGGCCTTCAATTAAATTGGAATGATAGCTGTTCAAGAACCGCAGACAATCACCAAGGGCATTTGCGGTCTCGGCAGCGACGCGCCCATCAAGTGTCGCTGAAGCAATGACAACCTCCTGTGCCATATCTTTTAGCTCACCACGACGTACCGAGGGAATGGGAGGATGAAAAATGGACGCTTGGTTACCCAGTGCCATGGCACCACCATATGTCCGGTTTTTTGTCCGGTTTAATATATTGATATTTTTGGTTTAATTTATATTGTAATCCATCTTTTTGGCCGGTTAATAAACATCTTAATGACCGGTTTAATATCACGCATAATATACTATTATTTATAGTAATGCAACAAATAAAAATGGATTAATTGTCCGGTTGACGGATTATCGGGGCAATCATGCCATATATTCCAAAGCGGGTGGTTAAATTTATTCGGTGTCCTTCAGGGATTCCAAGGCCTCTACATCGGCCAAATCCTTGGTTCTCCCTGTTGCCTTTTTGT
>JAFDDL010000639.1 GCA_019310865.1 Deltaproteobacteria bacterium
CAGGGCATGCATGGATACACCCGATAGATCATGCCGTCAAAAAGATAGTAATCCAAACGGAGAGAGCCCGCCAGGCCAGTATCTGTCGGATCCACATCCGGTGGCGCCACATCTTCCAGCGGCAGATAGGTGATGCTCCATTCGATCTTTTTAATAACCGAATCATCCAGGGGTAACGATGTAGGCGAAATCACCGGTACCAGGTTTTCTTCCGGGTATTCACGCTCGAACACGTAGGTGGGTGTTTGGACACCGGGCGCAAAGCATTCTATTTTTCGAACAAGCTTAGCCGGCGCTTCAATGATTGGCGTATCAAGCCAATCGCTCGGGTCTTTTGCCAGGGTGGTAAAGGGTGTATCCACCAGGTACACGCTCGGGTCCGAAACCAGCATGACATAATGACTGTCCGGCGCACCCGTACCGTCCAACCTGCGGCCGCGGCCAAACAAAATTTGCGTCAAGACATCACCATCACGGTTTTTAAACACCACCCTGGTTCCTTTCACTTCGGATTCCAGGTCTGCTTCCGGTGGATTCAATTTGAGACGATCGCGTATATCGTTTCGAATGGGGAACTGCCGGCCGATTCGTGCGGCTTGCAAGGATTGAACAAAGTCCGATATTTTTTTAAAGTCAGCCGGATAATCGTACCGGTCTGTGACAACCCAGCGATCTGACTTTTTTGTTAACGAAACATTTCCCTCCGGCCCTTCAATGGTAATGTCCGAAATATCTGACAGCGAAAGGGTCTCCAGCAGCGCGCTTCCCTCTACGCTTAGCATACCGTGTGACGGATGCCGATATGCTATCCAGGAGACAACACTGACCAGTACAATCAGGCCAATCAAGAATGCATTTAATGTTTTGCTGCTCATTTATCTTTCATCTTTCTTTGTCTATATATCCCAAAACCCACACCGGCAATGGCGACCAACAGCGGTACCAAGAAAATGTTAATGACCTTTATTTTAACGCCCAAGGTTTCCACATCGGCACGCAGGTTTTTCCGCACGGTTTTCAGCTCCCGGGTGACGCGTTTTTGCTCTGCTTTTAGTTTTTCAATTTCGGCCGCCTGTTTTGGGCTCAGGCCAATGGATTTCTGTGTCGGGTCCTTAAACTGCTCCAGATTTCGAATCTTTTGCCGGCCGGTCGCCATTCCCTCGAGTAATTCCTTTTCTTTGACCCGCCATTGTGCCTGGGCTTTTCTCTCGATTTCCAGTACCCGGGTGAAGGGACGCTCAAATGTCCCCCGGGTCCGCAAACCGATCAAGTCATCGCTTCCGGTGAGGATTTCGCATGCATTAACCAGAAAATTAAGATTGTCATTGACGATTTTGGGCGTCTCGTAACCATAGTATCCCACCCGGCGTATGTAAGATGCGTCTGCCAGCATGTCGGCGTCTGCCACGATCAGGATGGTTGCGCTCTTTTCTGCTTGGATGAGCTGTGGTTCCGGCAGTGGATCGGTCGCACCGATTGGGCCTTCCGGGAAAGCCGTTTTAAACTTACCCCGAATTCGCACCGCCAGATTGTAAGGATCGTTGCTGGCTGACAGTTGCGATCGAACAGTAGCGGCCGTATCACCGGTTTGACCGGCCGGCATGAGCGTCGCCTGTTTTCCGGATTGGATCAAGGGTTCGAATTCATACGGGCTATCGGGCGTTTGCGTGATGGCCCCGGCCTTGGGCAGCCGCATGGATTCGAGTTTGGCTGTCAGTAAATTTGACTGGTTAAAGGCCGCTCCCCGTGGGGCGATATGAAAAGGATTTCCTTCTCCGGCGGGTTGGGAGCCGCCTCGGTCTGCATAATCAATGTCACCCACGATCATGGCAAAATCCACAGAGATGCCCCATGCGGCAAAAAGATCCCGTGTGGAGCGGTCACTGCCGGCAATGTATTGCCGGTTTTGGGTTCCCGTATCCGAAGAACACGATGGATCCACAAAAAAGATGGCGTTTTTACCCGCCAGCACATATTGATCGATTGCAAACCGCAGATCCGGATGCAAGTCCTTGGGGTGAATGACCAGCAGCAGGTCAATGGCCGGATCGATCCGGTCCTCAGACACGGCAACCTTTCTGACTTCATGGATTTTATTCAATTCGCTGATAAACGTCCAGACTTGGCCCGTATTCTGCAATTGCGGTGATAGCGAAACGCCCGATCTTCCCAGTTCCATGGTCGGGGCACCTGTTGGACCGCCAAATACCGGAAGATAGGAGACCACGCCGATTACTTTCCGTTTCGGATGTTGCAGATGAAACAGTATTCGTGAAAGGTCATATTCGAGGGTATTGGCCTGGGATGGATCCAGCCACGCGATGCGCTCTTCCTGGTCCGCCTGGAGAAAAACCAGGCCGAAAAAAACCATGTCTCCCGATTCACTCTGCATGGCGTTCAAGCCATATTTTAGAGCCCATTCTTCCTCAAGCGAATCGGGCTGTGGATCATAGCGCTGAAGAACCACCTTACCGCCGGCGGCATATTCGTACTCAAGAAGAAACTCCCATACCCGTTTGGCGTAAAGCTTGAATTCCACGGGCATCTCCGGGTTGCTTCGGCTGAAATAAAACTTGACGTTTACCGGATGCGAAAGGTTCCCAAGAATCTGCCGGGTACCGTCGGAAAGCGAATAAGTTTTATCTTCCGTAACATCCCATCTCATACTCACGGCTGCAAGCGCAGCGTTCAGCAAAATCAGCAGGGCCAGAAACGCCAGCAAACCCGTTGACGATAGAAGTGTTTTTGGAGAAATACGCGTCTTTTTTTCTACCATAGAAACCAATCCTTTACGAACTCCTGCGGTTTTCCAGAATGACCCCATTTGCATAAAGCATGAAAGAAA
>JAFDDL010000640.1 GCA_019310865.1 Deltaproteobacteria bacterium
CAGCCCAATGGCACGATCTTTCAGGACCTCGGCGTATGTGCCCCCGGTTCCGAATAAAATCACGGAACCGAAGTCACGGTCTTTTTTTACCCCCAGGATCAACTCATGATACGAGCCCTGAACCATAGGCTGCACGGTGACGCCATCAATTCCGGCATCTTGGGAGAAACGACGGGCACTGGAAATGATTTTTTTATATGCCCGGACACCTTCGTCAACACTTGTAATATTGAGGCAAACCCCGTCGGCTTCGCTCTTGTGGGTAATGTCCCTTGAATTGACCTTCATGGCAACGGGAAACCCCATCGCCTGAGCTACCTGCACAGCTTCATCCAAAGAACCCGCTGCTTGCGTTCGGTTGACCGGAATACCGTATCGGGATAGCACCGACTTTGCCTCTACTTCTGTCATATGGTACTGTTTTTTATTGAGTTTTTCCTCTATAAGGGTCCGTACTTCTCTGGGCTGGAATTCCAGCTTCCTGGGGAGCCGGGGCGGTATTTCATGAAGCATTTCAATGTTCTTGGTGTATTGATAAAGGTCCATAAATGCACGAATGGCCCGCTCAGGGCTGTCAAATGTCGGGATTCCGGCCTGATTGAAAATGTCCCGCCCTTTTTCAACCGCCGGTCCTCCCAGCCATACGGCAAAGATCGGAAACGGCTTGTTTTGAATCGATGCCACCAAAGATTGCGCCACAACGGTTGGATCATTCACCGCGTCCGGTACCATCATAATGAGCAGTCCGTCTATTTCGCGAGCATCCTGGCAGACCTGGATGGCCTTTTTGAAAATGCTCTCATCTGCATCCCCAAGCATATCCACCGGATTAGAGCGGCTCCAGTTGCTGGGTAATATGGCATCCAGTTTTTCGATGGTTTCTGATAAAAATGCAACCGGTTCAATACCGTAATCCGACAGTGCATCGGCAGCCATGACACCCGGCCCGCCGGAGTTGGTCAGAATCGCCAACCCCGGGCCTTTCAGGCGGGGCTGTTTGGCCACAAGCTCCGCGCAGTCAAAAAGCTCCTCGAAAGTTTTGACCTGGATAATACCCGCGCGCTTAAAGGCCGCCTCATAAACGGCGTGCTCACCAGCCATTGCCCCCGTATGGGAGGCCGCTGCAGCAGCTCCTGCCTGACTTCGACCCGCTTTCAGGGCAATGATTGGTTTGACCCGTGACACGGCTCGAGCTGCACTCATGAAACTCCGGAACCGGGTCAAATTTTCCACATACATGACAATGCTGCTGACATCGGTCTCGCCGCCCAGGTAATCGATCATATCAGCGAAATTCACATCAAGCATCGATCCCAGACTCACAAAATAGCTGAATCCCATCTGCTCTTTTAGTGACATATCCAGGATCGCGGTGCAGATGCCACCGCTTTGAGAAATAAAGGCCATTTTCCCGGGCTGAGGAATCCGGTTGGCAAAACTGGCATTTAGAGAGCCTTTGCTGCTAATGACGCCAAGACAATTGGGTCCGATAATCCGGACGCCGGATGGGCTTGCCGCTTTTAAAATCGCTTTTTCAATTTCCCGCCCTTTGATCCCGATTTCCTTTCCACCGGCGGAGATAATGACAGCACCGCCCACACCTTTCTCAGCGCAGGCTGCCACAATTTCAGGCGCCTTTTGGATCGGTGTCGCAATAACGACCAGATCCACCTCGGACGCTATTTTTTTCAGGGATGAATACGCAGGCAAGCTTAATATTTTACTATGGCGGGGATTTACGGGAAAGATCTCCCCTTGGTACTCACCGAGTAACAGATTCTGCATGATGGCATTTCCGATGCTTCCTTGTCTTTCACTAGCACCAACTACGGCCACAGCGCGGGGGTTAAACACCCGGTCCAGGTTTTCAATACTCATGAACTATTCTCCATTTCTATGTGCATTGCTCAACACCGTCAAGACACTCAAAAGTCCCGGGCTGCAAGGTTCCTGGACACTGCCGCCACCGGGAAGCCTTTTGCCGAAGCGCTGCCTGAATTGGTAGTAATTGTCACTTAGAAAAACAAGCTGTTCTAACTCGAGCATTTTAAATGCATATTGCATGCCATTGTTCGTCTTAAAAAATTTCATATTTAAATTCCTTACCTTATGGGTTTTCTGGATGAAATAAATTCTGACAGGCCACCAAATGTTGGAAAAATTAAACATAATTTTCCCAAAATTACGAAGGGCGAATCAAATTACCGACGCGGAATATGAACGCCGACGATCAGTGGCAGGTGGACGGAAGCAACCCGCGTAAGTTCCGTGCCGGGCACCTCTTCGAATCACTCCAATTATTTTTCCGCGATGTGCTCACCAGGCAAAAAAGTTCTTGCATACTAACACTAAATGAGGGATTCTTTTAGGTGGTTTGGAGCTTAAGTCCAGTTTATTTACCGATTCACATGGGACAACTGAGTAAACCAGGCATATGGCTAAAAAAAAAAGGATATGTTCAAATTTATACCGGCGACGGTAAGGGAAAGACCACCGCAGCCATAGGGTTGGCAGTTCGCGCCTCAGGGCATGGCATGAAGACCTACATCGGCCAGTTCATGAAAGGAATGCATTACGGTGAGTTGGCCGTCCTGAAGGATCTCTCCCATATCACCATCGAGCAATACGGTGACAAATGCTGCATTCGAAAAGAAGAGGTCACCGACGTTCATGTGGCACAAGCAAAGGATGGTTTGACCCGGGCGGAGGCCGCCATGACATCCGGCGGTTTTGACATTGTCGTGTTTGATGAAATCAATGTGGCCATCTGGTTCGGTCTGCTCGAAGTGTCTGAAGTGATGGCAGTTCTGACCCGGCGGCCAAATCATATTGACCTTATCCTG